>CAZHFS010000047.1:0-5054 GCA_964531885.1 uncultured Propionivibrio sp. | reverse complement strand
GCCTGCTCGGCACGCTGACTGACGGCGACGTACGCCGGGCCCTGCTACGCCACCAGCCCCTCGATATTCCGGTCAGTCAGGTGATGTGCGCCACCCCTCAGGTCGCCCAGCGGGACTGGAGCCGCGAGCGTGTGCTGGCCGTGATGGAAAGCACCCAGTTGCTGCAGTTGCCGGTGGTGAATGACGACAACCAGGTGGTCGGGCTGGAAACCCTCCATGGCCTGCTCGACAAGCGCCTGCTCAGCAACCCGGTGTTCCTGATGGCGGGTGGCTTCGGTACCCGCCTGCACCCGCTGACCAACGACTGTCCCAAGCCGCTCCTCAAGGTCGGCGACAAGCCAATCCTCGAACTGATCCTCGAAAGTTTCATCCAGGCCGGCTTCCACCGCTTCTTCATCTCAACCCACTACCTGCCCGAGATGGTCCGCGATTACTTCGGCGACGGTAAGCGCTGGGGGGTCAGTATCCACTACACCCACGAGGAGACCCCGCTCGGCACTGGCGGCGCGCTTGGCCTGCTGCCCCACGACGAAATCAACGAGCCGATGCTCATGATGAATGGGGATCTGCTCACCACCCTCAACTACCGCGATCTGCTGGCCTTCCACGACGAGCACCAGGGCATCGCCACCATGTGCGTGCGGGAGTTCGAGTACCAGGTGCCCTACGGGGTGATCCAGAGCGAAGGCCATCTGATACGGTCGATGGTGGAGAAGCCGGTCTACAAGTTCTTCGTCAATGCCGGTGTGTATGTGCTGTCCCCCGAGCTGGTGAAGCGCGTCGCCCCCGGCACTCGGGTGGACATGCCGACCCTGCTCGAACAGGCCATTGCCGAGGGGCGCGACGTGACCATGTTCCCGGTCCACGAATACTGGCTGGACATCGGGCGAATGGAGGACTTCAAGCGCGCCCAGGTGGAATTCGGAACCTTCCTCAAGTGAAAATCCTCACCCTGATCCCGGCCCGCGGCGGCTCCAAGCGCCTTCCGGGCAAGAACATCAAGGAACTGGGCGGCTTGCCGCTGATCGCATGGACCCTCCACGCCGCCCGCGACAGCAGCGTGTGCGCCGCCATCGTGGTGTCCACCGACGATGAAGCCATCGCCGCGGTGGCACGCGAGCATGGCGCCGACGTGCCCGGCCTGCGCCCGGCGGCGCTGGCCACCGATACCGCCGGCAGCGTCGATGTCGCCCTCCACGCGCTCGACCTTTACGAGGCCGGCCATGGCCCGGTGGACGGCCTGCTGCTGCTCCAGCCCACCTCGCCCTTCCGGACGGCCGACACCATCCGCCGCGGCGTGGCACTGTTCGCCGAAAACCATGGCCGCCAGCCGGTTGTCGGGGTCAGCGCGGCGCCGAGCCACCCGGCCTGGTGCTTCCGCACCACCTCCGACGGCATGGAGCCCTTCCTCGGTTGGGATGCCATTGGCCGCCGCTCCCAGGATCTGGAGCCCGCCTGGGCCCTGAACGGCGCCTTCTATCTGATCGCTCCGGCCCGCCTGCGGCAGGAGCGCCGCTTCCTGACCCCGGACACCCGGCCGCTGATGATGGACGATCCGCGCGAGGCCATCGACATCGACAGCCCGGAGGACTGGGCGCTGGCGGAAGCCAGCCTGTCGCGAGAGATCAGATGATCGTAGCCCCTCTCCTGCCCCGTTTGTGGGAGTACTTCAGCCGGCTGGGCCTGCTCACCTTTGCTTTCGGCTATGTGGGGGGGCTGGCCCCGGCCAACATCGGGTTGGGCATTCTGTTGGTGGCCTTCTTGAGCCGATGCGCCTGTGGCGAACGCCATCTCCTGCGTGACCGCTTCGTCCACCTGTCGATGCTGTGGCTGGTCGTTGCCCTCGCGCTCGCCGTGTGGGGCGCCTGGCTCTTCCCGGCCGTCGGCAAATCCCAGTTTTCTTCGCTCCCCGAAGTCTGGAGCTTCGCCTTCATTCCCCTCGTTGCCTTGGCTACCCGAGGCAATAACCGCTTGATCCTGCTGACCCTTCTGGTCGCCCTCTTTGGGTTGCTGTACCGCCTGGTGCGGGATGTCGTGCTGGGCGTCGGCCCTCCGGATCACTACGATAATGTCGCGCTGGGCGTCGGGCGCAACCTCGCCGTGCTGTTCATCGACGTGGGCGCGGTCGGCTGCCTGGTCCTGCTGTTCACCCTGTTCGACAGCCCGCTCCTGCGCGGTGCGCGCCGGCTGGTGGCCGCCGGGCTGTGCCTGCTCGCCCTCGCTGCGCTGCTCTACGCCTGGGTCGCCGCCGCCTCGCGGACGTCCCTGGTGGCCCTGCCGCTGGCATGTGCCGCGATCGTGCTCGGGCGTCTGGTGGGGGGGCGCCGCAGCACGATCCTGGTGGGGCTGACGCTGACCGTCGCCTTTGCCGTCCTGATGACGACCTACGCCGGCCGGATTTTCGGGGAGCTGCAGAAGGACGCCGGCACCTGGAGCGCGATCGCTGCCGGCGACTGGGGCGGGGTCCCCCGCGACACCGCCACCGGCCTGCGCTTCCACATGTGGCACCTGGCCTGGGACTACTGGGTGCAGCGCCCCGTCACCGGGCTCGGCCCCAGCGTCACCCACCTGTTGCGCACCGATCCGTCCCGCGCCTTCCTGGCCGTCTTCAACCAGTACCACAGCGGCTACGTGGAGCTGCTGCTGCGCACCGGCCTGATCGGCGTGGCCTTCTATCTCGTGGCGACGCTGCGGGTGTGGCAGGTCGCCCTCCGCGCCCGCGCCGCCGGCCGCCTGCCGCGCGGACTGTTCGAGCTGCTGGTCGCCGGCTTTGCGATTTTCGTCGCCCTCAACTTCACCAACGCCATCCTGTTCTTCCAGCAGGGCTGGCAATTCGTCGTCCTGTTCGGCGGCATCGCCTACGGTTATGCCTGGGCCGACGGGCGGCCCGCAGACGCGGAGCCCGGATCATGACCGTCACTCCCCGGCGCACGGTGGCCCTCTTCTTCGTCGCCTCGCCGCTGCACTACCTGGCCGCGCGGGTGGTGGCCCGCCACTTCGAGGCCGGCAGCCGCTGCATCGTGGTGCCCTACCGCCCGGGCGCCCGGCAGTTCGTCCGCGAGGCCGACTGGGATGCCGTCGCCTACGCGCCGTGGCCGCGCTTCGACCCGCTGCCGGGCCCGCTCGGGCGCCACCGCCGGCTGCTCGCCAACATCCGCGACGTGGCCGCCGTCGTGGGGCCCTGCGATACCCTGCTGATCCACAGCCCGGTGTTCGACACCGAGGCCATCAACTACTTCCTGCGCGCCCTGCCGAGGCGCTGCGGCGCCGGCACCATGCACGCCCGCATCCTGCCGGACGGGCTGATGAACGTCGCCCGCCACCCCCTCAACCCTGCCCGACGGGCCGCCCAGTACCTGCGCAAGCTGCGCCGGCTGATCTCGCCGCAGCTGGACTACTGGTGCTTCGGCGGCGACCGGATCGGCTCCGAGGCGCCCTTCGTGGACCGCATCTACACCCTGGCCGGCTTTCCCCACGACTACCCGCCCGAGAAGGTGGTCAGCCTGCCGCCGCTGGCGGGCGGGGAGGGCGGAGCCACCAGCGACACCGCGCTGATCGTCGGCCAGCCCCTCGTCAGCATCGGCGCCCTGACCCAGGCCGAGCACGACGCGATCTGCGCCCGGATCGTCGACTGGCTGAAGGCCCGCGGAATCGAGCGGGTCATGTACAAGGCCCACCCCCGCGACCATGCCCACGAGATGCGGGTGCCCGGCGCCGAACTCCTCGAGATCACCGAACCCCTCGAGAGCCACATGGCGGCCCACCCCTACCGGGCGGTGATCGGCATCAATTCGACGGCCCTCTACCTGGCCCGCCAGATTTATGGGCCGGAGGTGCCGGTGGTATCCTTCGGCAACGACAAGGTTCATTTCAAGAACCCGGACCAGCGCGAAACGGCCATTCGCCTGATGAACAGTCTGGGCATCCAGCAGCTTTGAAGCCCGGCTGGGGCGCGGCATTAGCGCCGCGGTTGCAAGCCCCTTTCCTCGCCCCCGTTTCTGACCGAAAATTTGGCCTGGCGCGGCCTGCGGTTCGTCTCCCCACTTTTCGATACTTCTTCATGCTCACCAACAAATCCATCCTCATCACCGGCGGAACAGGCTCGTTCGGCAACACCTTCGTCCCGATGACCCTGGCGAAATACAACCCGAAGCGCCTGATCATCTATTCCCGGGACGAGATGAAGCAGTGGGAGATGGCCAAGAAGTTCCAGGGTGATCCGCGGGTGCGCTTCTTCATCGGCGACGTGCGCGACCGCGAGCGCCTCTACCGCGCGCTCGACGGCGTCGACTACGTGGTGCATGCCGCCGCCACCAAGATCGTCCCGACCGCCGAATACAACCCCTTCGAGTGCGTCAAGACCAACATCAACGGCGCGATGAACCTCATCGACGCCTGCATCGACAAGGGCATCAAGCGCGTCGTGGCCCTGTCCACCGACAAGGCCAGCAGCCCGGTCAACCTCTACGGCGCGACCAAGCTCGCCTCCGACAAGCTGTTCGTGGCCGGCAACTCCTACGCCGGCGGCCACAACACCCGCTTCGCGGTGGTGCGCTACGGCAACGTGATGGGCTCCCGCGGCTCGGTGATCCCCTTCTTCATGTCGATCCGCGACAAGGGCGTGCTGCCGGTGACCGACGAGCGCATGACGCGCTTCATGATTTCCCTGGAGCAGGGCGTCGAGCTGGTGTGGCATGCCTTCGACGACATGGTCGGCGGCGAGATCTACGTCAAGAAGATCCCCTCGATGAAGGTCACCGAGCTGGCCAGGGCCGTGGCGCCCGACGCCAGGGTCGAGTTCGTCGGCATCCGCCCGGGCGAGAAGCTCCACGAGCAGATGATCAGCCCGGAAGATTCCTTCTACACCTACGAATACCCCGAGCACTACAAGATCCTGCCGGCGATCCACAACTGGGACACCACCACCGAGCGCATCAAGGACGGCAGGAAGGTGCCCGAGGGCTTCGAGTACGCCAGCGACAACAACCCCGAGTGGATGAGCGTCGCCGAGCTGCAGGCCTGGATCGCCGCCAACCAGCACAAGATCGGAAACA
>CAZHFS010000046.1:0-13577 GCA_964531885.1 uncultured Propionivibrio sp. | reverse complement strand
TGCCAAGCGCTTCGGCGCCTCAACGCTGGAACGTATCCGCAACCAAAAATAGGGCACTTTCCTTGTTTAAAACCGGAACAAACGAAGGCGCTACGGGGCCAACTTCTGGCGCAGCAGTTCGTTCACCTGCTGCGGGTTGGCCTTACCCTTGGTGGCCTTCATCGCCTGTCCGACCAGCGCATTGAACGCCTTTTCTTTGCCAGCCTTAAACTCAGCGACCATCGCCGCGTTGGCGGCGAGCACCTCGTCGATCAGTTTTTCGATCGCCCCGCTGTCGGTAATCTGCTTTAAGCCCTGCTTCTCAATAATCTCGTCGGCGCTTTGCCCCTCGCCGTTCCACAAGGCTTCGAACACCTTCTTGGCAATGGCATTGGAGATGGTATTGTCGGCGATGCGCGCCACCAGACCACCGAGTTGTGCGGCCGACACCGGCGAGCCACCGATTTCCTTGCCGTCCTTGTTCAGGCGGGCAGCGAGATCGACCATCACCCAGTTGGCACAGGGTTTGGCCGCCACTTTGCCGGCCACCGCAACGGCCGCTTCGTAGTAATCGGCCACCTCCAACGATGCCGTCAGGGTCTTGGCGTCGTAGGCCGATAGGCCGTAGTCGGCGATGAAACGTTGCTGCTTCGCCGCAGGTAACTCGGGCATTGCGGCGCGCGTCCGTTCGACCCACTCCCGCGAAATCACCAGCGGCAGCAGGTCGGGATCGGGGAAGTAGCGGTAATCATGTGCGTCTTCCTTGCTGCGCATGGCACGCGTTTCGCCGGTCTCCGGATCGAAGAGCACGGTGGCTTGCTGGATGGCGCGACCGTCCTCGATCTCGGCGATCTGCCAGTGCACTTCATAGTCGATGGCCTGCTGCAGGAAGCGGAAGGAGTTGAGGTTCTTGATCTCGCGCCGGGTACCGAATTCCTTCTGCCCAACCGGGCGCACCGAAACGTTGGCGTCGCAACGGAACGAGCCTTCCTGCATGTTGCCGTCGCAGATGCCGATCCAGCGCACCAGCGCGTGCAGGGCACGTGCGTAAGCCACGGCCTCGGCCGACGAGCGCATGTCCGGCTCGGTGACGATCTCGAGCAGCGGCGTTCCCGCACGGTTGAGGTCGATCCCAGTCTTGCCGTGGAAGTCTTCATGCAGCGACTTGCCGGCGTCTTCCTCGAGGTGGGCACGGGTGAGACGCACCGTTTTTTCGACCGCTGCCTCGCCCTGGCCAACGGTGATGTTCACGTGCCCGCCGACGACTACCGGCAGCTCGTACTGGCTGATCTGATAGCCCTTGGGCAGGTCGGGGTAGAAGTAATTCTTGCGCGCGAACACCGAGGTCGACGCGACCTCAGCGTCCACCGCCAAACCGAAGCGGATCGCGCACTCGACCGCGCCGCGGTTGAGCACCGGCAGCACGCCGGGCAGGGCAATATCGATCGCGCTGGCCTGGACGTTTGGCTCGGCGCCAAAGGCGGTCGAGCTGCCTGAAAAAATCTTGGAGTGCGTCGAGAGTTGCGCATGCGTCTCGATGCCGATGACCACTTCCCATTGTTTCATCGTCAATTCCGATCAATCAGAAGGTGCGGCTGCGTTGTATCGCGCCGCAATTTGTTGCTGAAATACTGCTCATCGCCACGTCTCTAGACACAACGTCCGTTGCGCGGATCGACGAGGATGGGCCACAGATAGCTGAAGGCATCGCCCTCACACTTGGCCTGGCAGTTGTTGAAGGCCACCGTCACCCCCTTGGTCTTGCCGATTTCCTGCTCCCACATGCGTACCGTACAACCGCTCTCGGTATCCGTCAGCACGACATTCGGCAATTTCTCGGTCTGCTGGAAATGCTTCATGTCGAAGCGGCACATCCCCTGGCGGGGAATCGACACTTCCGCCAAGAAACGTTTGACCTCGGCGTGTTTCACCTGCAACTCCAGGGAACCGCGTCCTCCCGCAACGTCCTTGAAGCGACAGCTGGCGCGGACATCCAGCGCCCTGTCGGGCATGGGCTTCAAATTGCGCCCGACCAGATGCTTGAGCGGCTGCGAAACAATGCGCTCTTTCGCCGGCTCGGCTGCCACCGGCGCCGGTGCCTCGACCACGGGTGCCGGCGGCGGCGTGGCGCAGCCAGCCAGTAATACGCCTGCAGTCAGCGCAACTGCGCGCACGACCTCCCGCATCGCTCAGACGCAGGCGGCCGGCGTGCGCCGGTGCCAGTCGGAGGCCTGTTGCAAACGGTGCGCCGTGTCGAGCAGACGCGCCTCGTCAAAGTAGTTACCGATCAGTTGCAGTCCCACCGGCAGCCCCTCGGAAAAGCCGCAGGGAAGCGACATGCCAGGCAAACCGGCGAGGTTGACGGCGATGGTATAGATGTCAGAGAGGTACATCTGCACCGGGTCGTCGGTCTTCTCGCCGATACCGAACGCCGTCCCCGGCGTGGTCGGCCCGAGCAGCAGGTCGCATTGCCTAAAGGCGGCAACGAAGTCGTCGGCGATCAGGCGACGGATGCGCTGCGCCTGCAGGTAGTAGGCGTCGTAGTAGCCATGCGAAAGCACGTAGGTGCCAATCAGGATGCGCCGCTTGACCTCGGCGCCGAAACCCTGCGCCCGACTTTTCGCGTACATGTCGTTCAAGTCGCCATACTCGGCGGCGCGGTGACCGTAGCGCACCCCGTCGTAGCGCGACAGGTTGGAACTCGCCTCAGCCGGCGCTATGACGTAGTAAGCCGGAATCGCCAGCTTCATGTTGGGCAAAGACACCTCGACGGTCTCGGCACCCAGCTGGCGATAGTTGTCGATCGCGGTCTGCACGGCGGCCATTACCCCGGCATCGCAGCCTTCGCCAAAAAATTCCTTGGGCAGGCCGATCTTCAATCCGGCAAGCGGCCTGGTGCCGCGCGCTTCGCGCAAGAAACGCGAGTAATCCTCGGTGGGCCGCTCGACGCTCGTCGAATCGCGTTCGTCAAAACCGGCCATGGCGTTAAGCAATACGGCACAGTCCTCAGCCGAACGGGCCATCGGGCCACCCTGATCAAGCGACGAGGCGTAGGCAATCATCCCCCAACGCGACACCACGCCGTAGGTCGGCTTGAGGCCGGTCAGCCCACACAAGGCGGCGGGCTGGCGGATCGAGCCGCCGGTATCGGTACCGGTCGCCGCTGGCGCAAGGCGCGCTGCCACGGCGGCGGCAGAACCACCCGAGGATCCGCCGGCAACCCGCGTCACATCCCACGGATTCTTCACCGGACCGTAGTAAGAGTTCTCGTTCGACGACCCCATGGCGAACTCGTCCATATTGGTCTTACCGAGAATCACCGCCCCTGCCGCATTGAAGCGCTCGATCACCGTCGCATTGTAGGGAGCGACAAAGGTATCGAGCATCTTGGAGCCACAGGTCGTGCGCCAGCCTTCGGCGCAGAAGATGTCTTTCTGGGCCAGCGGGATCCCGGACAACGGTCCGGCTTCGCCACGCGCCAGACGCTCATCAGCGGCACGCGCCTGAGCCAAGCTCTTTTGGGCATCGATGCCGATAAAGGCATTGAGCGCCGGATTAAGGCGGGCGATGCGGTCAAGGTAGAGCTGGGTCAATTCGACGCTGGAAATCTCCTTGGCGGCCAGGGCGGCAGCCAGTTCACTCAGGCTACGCTCGATCATTCGATCACCTTCGGTACGAGATACAGACCAGCCTCGGTCTCCGGCGCCACGGACTGAAAGGCAGCGCGGCGATCCGATTCGGTGACGCGGTCTTCGCGCAACCGCTGCCCGAGATCCTGCGCATGCGCCATCGGCTCGACGCCGGTGGTATCGACAGCCTGCATTTCCTCGATCAGGGTAAAAATCCGGTTCAGCTGGCCAAGGGTATGTTCGGCTTCGGCCTCACTGATCTCCAGGCGGGCTAATTGGGCAACCCGCCTGACTTGCTCCAGGTTAAGCGACATGGGTAGGAACAGGGTAAGATATTAAAGGGGAGCCATATAAGGTATCATAAATGCTTTGTTTGCCGCTGATTCGGCGGCGCTTTTCCGGATACTCAGGCATGTTCAGTTTTCTCCGCAGCTATTTTTCCAACGATCTGGCGATCGACCTGGGTACGGCCAATACCCTGATTTACGTGCGCGGCAAGGGCATCGTCCTTGACGAACCCTCTGTCGTGGCCATCCGTCTCGAGGGTGGTCCGAACGCCAAGAAATCGATCCAGGCCGTCGGCCAGAATGCCAAGGATATGCTTGGCAAGGCCCCTGGGGCGATCACCGTGATCCGACCGATGAAGGACGGCGTGATCGCCGACTTCACGGTTACCGAGCAGATGCTCAAGCAGTTCATCAAGAAGGTGCACGACTCCAAACTGCTCTCGCCTTCGCCGCGCATCATCATCTGCGTCCCGTCCGGCTCAACACAGGTTGAGCGTCGCGCCATCCGCGAATCGGCGATCGGTGCCGGCGCAAGCCAGGTCTTTCTGATCGAGGAGCCAATGGCGGCGGCCATCGGTGCCGACCTACCCGTAGCCGAACCCACCGGTTCGATGGTCGTCGATATCGGTGGCGGCACGACCGAGGTAGGCGTCATCTCGCTCGGCGGCATGGTCTATGCCGGCTCGGTGCGCGTCGGTGGCGACAAGCTCGACGAAGCGATCATCAACTACATCAGCCGTAACTACGGCATGCTGATTGGCGAAAACACCGCCGAGAACATCAAGAAAACCATCGGCTCGGCCTTCCCTGGTGCCGATGTGCGCGAAATGGAAGTTTCCGGAATCAATAAAGCCGAAGGCATCCCGCGCAAGTTCACGATTTCCTCGAACGAGATCCTCGAAGCCCTGACCGAGCCGCTCAACAACATCGTCTCGGCGGTCAAGTCGGCGCTCGAGAAGACCCCGCCCGAACTCGGCGCCGACATCGCCGACAAGGGCATGGTCCTGACCGGCGGCGGCGCGCTGTTGCGCGACCTCGACCGCCTGCTGATGGAAGAAACAGGCCTGCCGGTGATTGTTGCCGAACAGCCCCTGACCTGCGTTGCGCGTGGCTGCGGCATGGCGCTCGAGCGCATGGACAAGCTCGGCAGCATTTTCGCTTCCGACTGATCAGGCCCCCCGTTCCGGTCTATCGCGTGCGGAGGCGTCGCGCTCCCCACACCTCGAGCAGCAGAGCTGCTCGCCGCCTGCAGGACGCGCATCGTCCTGCAGCGGCGTGTGTTCGTCCCGCGTCAGCCTAGGCGGGCAGGAGCGCTGGCATGGATCACCAACCGCCCCCTTTCTTCAAGCGCGGCCCAGCACCGCTGGCACGCCTCTCGTTCTATGCGGCCCTCTCCCTGTCGCTGATCTTCATCGACAGCCGGGTGCAGACCCTCGAACTCCTCCGCCAGAGCGTATCTTTCATCACCCAGCCCTTGCAGCAGCTCGCGCATGCACCGGCCAAGGTATTTGAAAACGCAGGCGACTACTTTTCCAGCATCTCCCGTCTCCAGGACGAAAACGCCCGGATCAAGCGGGCTCAACTCGACAGCGCCGAGGCCCTGCTCCGCCTGAACCAGCTTGAGGCAGAAAATGACCGCCTGCGGCGCTTGCTCGAGGTAAAAAGTCGACAGAAGACCGAAGGTCGGGTCGCACAAATCCTCTATTCAGCCCGTGACCCGTTCTCCCGCCGAATCATCGTCGACAAGGGACAACAGGACAAGATTGCCGCCGGCCAGCCGGTTGTCGACGATGCAGGCCTGATCGGCCAGGTAACGCGGGTGTTCCCCTTCGTTTCGGAAGTCAAGCTGATCACCGACAAGGATCAGGCCGTGCCAGTGCAGATCGTACGCAACGGCCTGCGCTCGGTTGTCTTCGGCATCGACTCGGGCAAGCTTGAGCTGCGCTTTTTACCGGCGAATGCCGACGTACAGAACGGCGACATCCTGGTGACTTCGGGACTGGACGGGGTCTTCCTGCCCGGACTCCCCGTGGCACGGGTCACCCACATCGAGCGCGGCACCTCGTACTCCTTCGCCCGGATCTTTTGCGAGCCGATTGCCGGTGTCGAAAATCACGGCGAAGTCATGATCATCGAGGCACGCACTGCGGTCGCTCTGCCCAGCGAACTGACCTCGCCCGCAGCAAGCACCACAGGCAAGGGAAGCAGCTCGGCCAAGGGCGCCATCAAGCAAAAGCGCCTGCGCAAGGACTAAGCCATGCAGACGACATCATTCTCCTCCTCGCGCATTCTGCTTCCGGTTCGCCCATGGTTCATTTTTCTGAGCCTGCTGATCGCCCTGCTGCTCAATTTCCTGCCAACCCGGGCGTGGCTCTGGACGCCTGACTGGGTCGCCCTGGTAATCGTCTTCTGGAGCATCCGTGAGCCACGCCGCGTTGGCATGGGATGGGGCTTCCTGCTCGGCTTGGTCATGGATGTCGCCGATGCCAGCCTGCTAGGCCAACATGCCCTCGCCTACGTACTCGCCGCCTACGGCGCGACGTCCCTGTCGCGCCGCATCCTGTGGTTCCCGCTCATCCAGCAGGCGCTGCACGTCCTGCCGTTGCTGCTGCTCGTACAACTCGTGCAGATCGGCGTCCGCGCCATGCCAGGGGCCGTCCTCCCCGATCTCACCTATTTCGTCGGCCCCTTCATCGGTACCCTGCTGTGGCTGCCGCTGACCTTCATCCTGCTGCTACCGCAGCACCAGCCCGTCGACCGCGACGATAACCGGCCGATCTGAGGAGCAGGCCTTGCGTCACCGGCATTCCCCGCAAAACCTTCAGGACCGGGAGCTCGACCGCTTCCGCTTCCGTGTGACCTTTGCGGCCGGCGCAGTGCTCCTGGCTTTTGCCCTGCTGCTTGCCCGCTTCGTTTACCTGCAGGTCGTCCAGCACGATTACTACAGCACCCGCGCCGAGGACAACCGCATCTCGCTCGTACCCATCCCGCCCAACCGCGGCGTGATCGTCGATCGAAGCGGGGTCGTTCTGGCCCGCAACTATTCGGCTTTCACCTTGGAAATCACCCCCTCCAAGATCGCTGGAAAACTCGATGAAACGATCGACAACCTGAGCAAACTCATCGAAATACTGCCCAAGGATCGTCGCCGTTTTCGCAAGCTGCTTGAAGAGAGCAAGTCGTTCGAAAGCATTCCGATCCGCACCCGCCTCTCCGATGAGGAAGTCGCCCGGTTCACTGCACACCGTTACCGTTTTCCCGGTGTCGAGGTCAACGCCCGCCTGTTCCGCCAGTACCCGCTCGGCGCCGTGGGATCGCACGCCATTGGGTACATCAACCGGCTCAACAAGGCCGACCAGGCGACCATACAACGCAGCAATCAGGAATCAAATTACCGGGGCACGGATCACTTCGGCAAGACCGGACTCGAACAGAAGTACGAATTTCAGCTCCACGGCGAAACCGGCTATGAGGAAGTCGAAATCGATGCCGGCGGCCGCGCGGTACGCAGCCTCTCGCGAACCGCCCCGGTGTCGGGCAACAACCTGACACTGACGCTCGACATCAAATTGCAGGAAATCACCGAGAAGGCCTTCGGTGACCGAAAGGGCGCGCTCGTCGCCATTGAACCCTCAACGGGCGGCATCCTGGCCCTCGTATCGACCCCGACCTTCGACCCCAACCTTTTCGTCGACGGCATCCGGACCGAAGACTGGGACTTGCTCAACAACTCGCCGGATCGCCCAATGCTCAACCGGGCGTTGAACGGGGCGTATCCGCCCGGTTCAACGTTCAAACCCTTCATGGCCCTGGCCGCGCTGGAAACAGGCAAGAGAACCCCCAACCAGACGATTTCCGATCCGGGCTTTTTCACCTTCGGCAACCATACCTTCCGTGACGACAAGAAGGGCGGACACGGCTTGGTGGATCTGTACAAGTCGGTGGTTCATTCCTGCGATACCTACTACTACCTGCTGGCCAACGACATGGGCATCGAGGCCATTGCGCGCTTCATGGCCCCCATCGGCTTCGGTTCGAAAACAGGAGTAGATATCGAGGGTGAATCGGAGGGCATTCTCCCTTCCCCGGAATGGAAAAAACGTCGTTTCAAGAAACCCGAGCAGAAGAAATGGTTCGCCGGGGAAACGATCTCGATCGGCATCGGGCAAGGCTACAATTCCTACACCCCGATGCAACTCGCCCAAGCGACTGCCGCACTGGCCAACGATGGCGTCCTGTTTCGCCCGCACCTCGTGAAATACATCACCGACACCAAAACCGGCGAAAAAACTCTCATCGAGCCCGAGCCATTGCGCATCCTACCCTGGAAAAAACAGAACGTTGACCTCGTCAAGAAATCGATGGTCGGCGTCGTCAAGGAAGGTACGGCGGCCAGAGCCTTTGCAGGCGCGGGTTATGAATCCGGTGGCAAGACCGGGACGGCTCAGGTTTTCAGCCTGAAGGGCGCAGAGTACAAAGCGAGCAAACTCAAGAAGGATTTGCATGACCACGCGCTTTATATCGCATTCGCCCCGGTCGACAAACCAAAAATTGCCCTCGCCGTACTCGTCGAAAACGGGGGATTTGGGGCTCAGTCGGCTGCGCCGATCGCCCGCATGGTGCTCGACTACTACCTGCTCGGCAAACTCCCCAAAGGGGCTGCGCAGGACGATACGACCGTAAGCGAGGAGGATTGAGCGTGTTCTCCACCTACCTGCGACGCTTCTGGAAAGGCCTTGTCGAACACCTCGACGCCCCCTTGCTGCTGATCACCCTGCTGATCATGGCAGGCGGCTTGGCAACCGTGTTCAGCGCCACCTACGATGTCAGCAACAAGGCCTTCCATCAGATGATCAATCTGGGCGTCGGCCTCACCGTGATGTGGATCTTTGCCCAGATTCCGCCACAAAAGCTCATGCGCTTCGCCGTTCCGCTCTTTGTGATCGGCATCGTGCTGCTGGTGCTGACCTATTTTTTTGGCATCGTCGTCAATGGCTCAAGGCGCTGGCTGTCCATCGGCATCACCCGGATCCAGCCCTCGGAAATTCTCAAGATCGCCATGCCGCTGATGCTTGCCTGGTATTTCCAGAAATACGAGGCATCACTGAGCATTCGGCATTACGCCGTGTCTGCCGTTCTGCTGGCGGTACCCTTCGCCCTCGTCGCCAAGCAACCAGATCTGGGTACGGCACTGCTCATCGGCGCAGCCGGTTTCTATGTCATTTTCCTGGCCGGGCTGCCGTGGAAGATCATTATCGGCATGATCCTCAGCGCCGCAGCGGCCGCACCATTCATCTGGACCATGCTGCATGACTATCAACGCCGGCGCATCCTGACCCTGATTGATCCGACGACTGACCCGCTGGGTTCGGGCTACCACATCATCCAGTCGACCATCGCCATCGGCTCCGGCGGGGTGTTTGGCAAGGGCTGGCTGGCCGGCACGCAAACGCACCTCGAGTTCATTCCCGAAAGGCATACCGATTTCATCTTCGCCGTTTTTTCCGAAGAACGCGGATTGATCGGCAACGGCATCCTGCTCTTCCTGTACCTGTTGCTGATTGGCCGCGGCCTGATGATCTCAGCCAATGCCTCGACCCTTTTCGCGCGGCTGATGGCCGGTTCCATCACGCTCAGCCTGTTCACCTACATCTTTGTTAACATGGGGATGGTCAGTGGCATTCTGCCGGTGGTCGGCGTCCCGCTGCCTTTCATGAGCTACGGGGGGACTGCGCTGGTGACCCTGTTCCTTGGCCTTGGCATCCTGATGAGTATTCAATCGCATCGCATGCTGGTGAAACAATAGGACTGCCCGTGCCACGCCAGTTACCCCTTGCCGCCATTCTCCCGACTCTGGGCGTCGTGCTGACCCTTGCAGGCTGTGGCGGCACCGCTCCCCGGCCTGCGGATTCTACGCCCAGTGCTGAACCCACACAGAAGTCCGCACCGCGCTCCAACGCGCGCAAATCCACGGTCGTCCAAAAGCGGGGAGGCGCTTACTACAAGGACGACGGGCCGGGGGATGACATCCCGGACAATCTGGACGACCTCCCCGACGCCGAACCGCGTGACGAGCCGCTGCACCGTTTCGCCAATCGCCCTTACGTCGTTTTCGGCAAGAATTACACCCCGAAAACGGCGGTCGCCGCGTTCAACCAGAAGGGCATCGGCAGCTGGTACGGCAAGAAATTCCACGGCCAGAAAACGTCGACCGGCGAAGCCTACGACATGTTCGCGATGACCGCCGCCCATCCGACACTGCCTCTGCCCTCCTATGCGCGGGTGACCAACGTAAGCAACGGGCGCAGCGTCGTCGTGCGGGTGAACGACCGCGGCCCCTTCCATGCTGACCGAGTCATCGACCTGTCCTACGCCGCAGCATATCGACTTGGCTATGTGGATAACGGCAGTGCCCAGGTCGAGGTCGTACAAATCATCCCGTCGGATGCAACAAGCATCGCTTTCGCGCAGGTCGCACCACCGCTGCGCAACGCCCCGGTCAACGATGCCGCCCCCCGGCTGACTCAGCCCAGCGGGCGACCTCCCGCAAGCACGACGACAGGACAAGCCGAGGCGCTTGATCCCATCGCCGCCCTCGCCGCACGCCTGGAGAATCGACCAGATTCTCGGCCGGAATCTCGGCCGGATTCGTCGACGAACGTCAAGCCGCCCGATGCTGCACTACCAGCGCAACGTGGCTTATTCCTTCAACTCGGGGCGTTCTCGAGCGCAGACAATGCTGACAGCTTCCGCAACCACCTGGCGCGCGAGCTTGACTGGCTAAGCGAACCGATCAGCATCGCGGCCGGCGGCGGAATGCACCGTGTCCACCTCGGCCCCTATGAGAATCGCAGCGCGGCAGAGAAAGTTGCCGAACGCATTCGCCAAGCGGTTGGTTACAAGCCGACATTCGTCACCCGCTAATCGCGACAGCCGCCGCAGGATTTTTTTCTGCTGATACCCTTTTACGCCGAATCAGCTAAGCAAGGCGAACACAGCGGACGCAGCGAGCAGGGCAAGACACCTGATTTTCGATTTTTCCTTGCCTGTACCAAGGCCTGAACAGGGCGCACCACACACGTCTATGCTTTCGCCGTCTGCGCTGCCCCCGCCGTGGTTTGAATTCTTTGTTTCTTGGTTATTGAACGCGAATTGATATGCGCCGCCGAACGCTGCCGCTCAAAGCAGAGAAACCTCCCTGCGCGGAAGCAGCAAAACCGGCCCGACCCTCACCGCCGCGTACTGCTTCAACCGTACCCTAACGCGCACCACCCTTTACTCGGCCGCCCACTCCTACACCAGCAAGCCCGGCGCGACTGCTCCTGCAGAGCAGCCGTGCCTTTTCTTCCGAGTTATTCGAGCGCCGTACCCGAACGCGAGATCACACGCTGGTGAGAGTAATCCGCACGCGCCGGACGACGCAATTCGCCCTTGACCTGAATGTAGTCAACCAGGCTTTGGGTGTAGAGAAGGTAGGTCTGCGCATAACGCCCGGTCGCAAATACCTTGCCCATCGTGGTGTAGCCATCCTTGCCCGACGCGATGAAGTCGTTGGTCACTACCGCGTAGCTGCGCTGTGCATCGAGCGCACTCCACTGACCACTATTGCGATCGCGCACCTGCAGATTGCTAAAACGCTGCCCACGCGGCTTGCTCAGGTCAAGATCCCAGCGCAGGCCTGCGGCATAGGGATGCGAACCATCGGACAAGGCGCTCTCGAGATAGTTGGAGACCGCATCTTCCAGCGTTGCCTGCAACTCGGCGCCCGTCATCGACAATTCGACCAGCACATTGGAAAACGGCAACACGCTGTAAGCGCTGTTCATGGTCAACGTACCGGCAGGCACGGCCACACGCACGCCACCGCTGTTCTGCAAGGCGATCTGGGACGTCTTGGAGGCATGCAGGAACGCTTCCGCCACCACTTGCGCGGCGTCGCTGCCACGCGCCAGTACGTTGGCTTTCTCGCACCCTGCAACGCTCGCGCTACGGTTCGTCGTTTCCCCCGGCATACGCACGAGACACAGGCTTTCGCCGGCCTTGCCAATGAGTTTTGCTTTTTCTTCAGCAACACGATCCGAATAGCCCTTCAAGACCTTCAACGCCCCGGCATCTGGCGCCACGACGCGGACGGTCGGCAGGGCGTCGATTTGTGTCCGCAACTGTGCGGCATCCGTCGCGGGCATGGCCACCCACTGCCCCTTGGCATCTCGACGCTTGAAGCTATCGCCAATGAGCAATTGCGCTTTCCCGCCACAACTCTCGACCGCGCCTTGTGCATCGAAACGAACGTTCATCAGACCAAAGGTCTTGCTGTATTCCCAGGCTTGGCCGATACAAACCTTGTCGCCATCCTTATTACGCACCACCGTCGGATACGGGCCCGAACTGGGAACGCCGAGAGCGGAAAAATCCCCCAGCAGGGAATGCGAATCGCCACCGATGATGACATCGATATCGGTCAGCTGTGCGGCCAGCGCCTTGTCGTTATCATAGCCCTGGTGGGTGATGGCCACGATGTGGCGGACACCCTGTGCCTTGAGCGCGTCGATAGCCGCCTGAGCCGCCTGCACCTCGGGTTGGAAGACGGTGGACGCCAGTGGACGCGACGCATTTACCGTCTTGCCCACAATGGTGATCCCGATGAAGCCCACGCGCACGCCACCGATCTCGCGCACGTGCCAAGGAACCAGATGTGCATCCTTGACCGGAGCCAGAGGCGTTCCGGCTGCAGGCTTCACATTGCTTGACACCACGACGCTCGGCTGCGGGCAGGCGCCACCACGCAGTTCGGTCAGGAACGATTGCAGGACGCCATCACCGCTGTCGAATTCATGGTTGCCGAGCGTGAAATAGTCAAAGCAGATGTTGTTCATCATCTGGGCATCTGCCTTGCCTTGAAAGAGGGTGAAATACTGTGTGCCAGTGATCGCGTCACCCGCATGGATCTTGACGAGATTGGGCAGTTTGGCAACCGATTTGAACATGCTCACCTGACGCGCAAATCCCCCCAGGGCCACCTGGGTACGCTCCCCGCCGATGGATAACTCGGCCGCAGAAAACTCGTCGAGATGCGAATGATGGTCGTTGATGTGCGCAAAGTTGAGTTCCAGGGACTTGTCCGCTTGCTTGTCCGTGCTGGCACAGCCGACGACCAGCACGCTGGCCATCACAACCGCGCAAAGGTTAGCGCTTGCTTTCATTGTCATCGCAGTAATCCATATCAAGTGAGGCAGTATTTGTGTTCAGCCGTCGCGAACAGCCACAACTCCGCTGATGAGACACCACGGCCATGACCCCCGCGGTGAGCAGAGGTCATGGCACGTGCTAAGCCGTACAGGTCGGCATTGCGCAAGCAATGTCGCGAAACGTCAGCCTACTTGAGCAGGCTGCCTTTTTCGGCGGCAACGGTAATCTTGCCGGCCTTGAGCTGCTCGAGAACTTCGGCCACTTTCTTCGACACATCCGCGGACAGGTTCGGGTTTTGTGCCGGAATGCCAACACCATCTTTCTTGGCATCGAAGACCAGCGTCTGACCGCCTGGGAACTTGCCTTGCTTCTCCAGCTTGATCATGTCGTAAGCCGCAGTGTCGATGCGCTTCATGGCCGAGGTCAGAATGATCGACTTGCCACCGCTGTAGATGCCCTGTGCGTACTGGTCGACGTCCACGCCTACGATCCA
>CAZHFS010000045.1:0-13631 GCA_964531885.1 uncultured Propionivibrio sp. | reverse complement strand
GCCCCCTCGCCGTCGCGCACGATGGCCTGCGCCAGCTCGCACGCCACCTCGATCACCGCCGCGCGCAGTTCGGCGTAACCCGCCGACTGCGCATCGCTGCACACAAGGCCGGACTGGCCGGTAGCCATGATCACGAAGGAATCGTTGGTCGAGGTATCGCCGTCAATGGTGATGCAGTTGAACGACTCGTCGGCGGCCTCGCGTGCCAGTTCGCGCAAGAGCGGCTCGGCGATGCCGGCGTCAGTGGCGAGGAAGCCGAGCATGGTCGCCATGTTCGGCTTGATCATCCCGGCGCCCTTGCTGATGCCGGTGATCGTCACCGTTTTGCCTTCGATCACGACGCGGCGCGACGCGGCCTTGGCCACGGTGTCGGTGGTCATGATGCCGTGCGCGGCAGCGTGCCAGTTGTCGGCCTTGAGGTCGGCCGCGCAGGCCGGGAGACCGGCGACCAGGCGCTCGACGGGCAACGGCTCGAGGATCACGCCGGTCGAGAACGGCAGCACCTGCGCATCGACAATGCCCAGTTGCGCGGCAACGGCCGCACAGGTCTGTTCGGCGGCGGCGAGGCCCGGCGCCCCGGTACCGGCGTTGGCGATACCGGTGTTGATGACGAGCGCGCGAATGCCCGTCGGCAGCGCAAGGTGGCGGCGGCAGACCTGCACCGGTGCGGCGCAGAAACGGTTCTGGGTGAACACCCCGGCGACCGTGCTGCCGGCCTCGAGGGCAATCAGCGTGAGATCGCGCCGGTTAACCTTGCGGATCCCGGCCTCGGCAATGCCGAGACGCACGCCGGCAACGGGGAAAAGCGCCTCAGCGGCGGGGGTGGCGTAATTGACGGGCATGGTTTCAACCTCTCTCAACACAGGGTTCGCAGAGACACCGAGGGCACAGAAAAAACAAAGAAAGCATGGCGTTCTCTGTCTCTCTGCGCCCCCGGCGTCGAGTGCGGTTGTAGTTAAATCAACTCAGTTTTCCGTGGCACTGCTTGTACTTCTTGCCCGAACCGCAGGGGCAGGGGTCGTTACGGCCGATGCGCGGACCGGCATGCATGGGGCGAACCGTGCTCGCGGCAGGTGCGCCTTCGGCCGGGGCCTCAGTGGCCGAATCACCCATGCCGGCATCGAAGTCGGCGTGCTGATACTGCACGTTATGCACTTCGGCACGCGGTGCCGTCTCTTCGACATCCTCAGCACGCACCTGCACGGTGACGAGCAGGCGAATGACTTCGGCGCGCACGCTGTCGAGCAGGCGCTCGAACAACTCGAAGGCTTCGCGCTTGTATTCCTGTTTGGGGTTCTTCTGCGCGTAACCGCGCAGATGGATACCCTGGCGCAAGGCGTCAAGTGCCGCCAGATGCTCCCGCCAGTGCGTATCGAGGATCTGCAGCATGACGTTGCGCTCAAACTGGCGGAAAGGCTCGGCCCCGACCAGTTCGACCTTGGCCGCGTATTGTTCCGCGGCGAGATCAACGATTCGGTGCAGGATGGCGTCGTCACCCAGCGTCGGCTCGTTTTTGACCCACTCGGTCACCGGCAATTCAAGGCGCAGCAGCGAGGCCAGTTCCTTTTCCAGACCGGGCAGATCCCACTGCTCCTCAACGGTCTCGGCCGGTACATAGCGCCGGTAGATGTCGAGCAGCACGCCTTCGCGCATCGCAGTGACGGTCTCGGAAATATCCTCGGTTTCCAGCAATTCGTTGCGCTGCGCGTAGATGACCTTGCGCTGGTCGTTGGCAACGTCGTCGTACTCGAGCAGTTGCTTACGGATATCGAAGTTGCGGCCTTCGACCTTGCGCTGAGCCGACTCGAGCGAGCGCGACACGAGCGGATGCTCGATCGGCTCGCCTTCCGGCATTTTCAGCTTCTCCATGATCATCTTCAGGCGGTCGCCAGCGAAGATACGCAGGAGCGGATCATCTAGAGAGAGATAGAAACGCGATGAGCCGGGGTCGCCCTGACGGCCCGACCGGCCGCGCAACTGGTTATCGATACGGCGCGACTCATGGCGCTCGGAGCCGATGATATGCAAGCCGCCCGCGGCCACGACCTGCTCGTGCAGGACTTGCCACTCGGCGCGGATCGCTGCGATCCGGGCTTCCTTGTCGGCGTCGGCAAGCGTCTCGTCGTCGCGAATGGCGGCGATCTGCTTTTCGATGCTGCCACCGAGCACGATGTCGGTACCGCGACCGGCCATGTTGGTGGCAATGGTGATCATGCCGGGCCGGCCGGCCTGCACGACGATCTGCGCTTCCTTGGCGTGCTGTTTGGCGTTGAGCACCTGATGCGGCAGCTTCTCGCGATCAAGGAGCTGCGAGAGCAATTCGGAGTTCTCGATCGAGGTCGTTCCGACCAGCACCGGCTGGCCACGCTTCTGGCAGTCGCGGATATCGGCGACGATCGCCGCGTGCTTCTCGTCGGCCGTGCGGTAGATTTGATCGTTGTGGTCGGCACGGACCATCGGCTTGTTGGTCGGGATGACCACCGTTTCCAGGCCGTAGATCTGCTGGAATTCGTAAGCTTCGGTATCGGCCGTGCCAGTCATGCCGGCGAGTTTGCCGTACATGCGGAAGTAGTTCTGGAAGGTGATCGAAGCGAGCGTCTGGTTCTCGTTCTGGATGGCCACGCCTTCCTTGGCTTCGACGGCCTGGTGCAGCCCGTCGGACCAGCGACGGCCGGCCATCAGGCGACCGGTGAATTCGTCGACGATCACCACTTCGCCGTTCTGCACCACGTACTGCTGGTCGCGATGGAACAGGCTGTGCGCGCGCAGCGCAGCGTAGAGGTGGTGAATGAGCAGGATATTGCTGGCGTCGTACAGGCTCGATCCCTCGGGCAGCAGGCCGACCCGGGTCAGGATTTCCTCGGCGTTTTCGTAGCCAGCCTCGGTCAACAAAACTTGATGCCCTTTTTCGTCGACCCAGTAGTCGCCCGGCCCGTTTTCTTCCTGGCAGCGCGCCAGCAACGGCGCCACCTGGTTCATGCGCACGTAGAGGTCGGTGTGATCTTCGGCCTGACCGGAAATGATCAGCGGGGTCCGTGCTTCGTCGATCAGGATCGAATCGACTTCGTCGACGATGGCAAAAGCCAGCTTGCGCTGCACGCGTTCGCCGGCCGAATAGACCATGTTGTCGCGCAGGTAATCGAACCCGAATTCGTTGTTGGTACCGTAGGTGATGTCCGCCGCGTAGGCCGCCTGTTTCTGGTCATGCGGCATCTGCGACAGGTTCACGCCGACAGTCAGTCCGAGGAAGCGGTGCAGGCGCCCCATCCACTCGGCGTCGCGCTGGGCAAGGTAATCGTTCACCGTGACGATGTGCACACCGTTTCCGGCCAGCGCATTGAGGTAGGCCGGCAAAGTGGCGACCAGGGTCTTGCCTTCGCCGGTGCGCATTTCCGAGATCTTACCGTTATGCAGCACCATGCCGCCGATCAGCTGAACGTCGAAATGACGCATGCCGAGCGCCCGCTTGCCCGCTTCACGCACCACGGCGAAGGCCTCGGGCAACAGATCGTCGAGCGTCTGTCCCTGGGCGAGGCGCCCCCGGAACTCGTCGGTCTTGGCGCGCAGCGCGTCGTCGGAGAGCGCGGCGATTTCGCTTTCGAGCGCATTGATCCGGCGCACGACGGCCGAATACTGCTTGATCAGCCGGTCATTGCGGCTGCCGAATATCTTTTTGAGAAGCCCGGAAATCATTATTGACCTTGGCTAAGGCGCATAAAAGAAAAGGATTCTATCATGCACAGCCAAGCCCTAGGGCGGCACGAGGACATGACGTAGCATGCGCGCCGCGCGCGCCGGCACGGCTAACGCCGCTGACGCGGCGACGTCGCCATCTCGGCCAGCTGCCCGCCCATCTGCAGGAAGCGTGCCGGATTCTGGGCCGCCCCCTTGAACAGCACCTCGAAATGCAGGTGCGGGCCGGTCGACCGCCCACTGTTGCCGCTTGCCGCGATTTCCTGGCCGCGCCGCACGAACTGCCCGGGCTTGACCGCGATTTTCTGCAGATGCGCGTAACGCGAAGTGAAGTCGTTGCCGTGATCGATTTCGATCAAGCGACCAAACTGGGGATGAAATTCAGCCACCTTGACCACCCCGCCGGCGGACGCAAAAACCGGCGTACCGATGTCGGCCACGAAATCGATGCCCTCATGCAGCGCCCCGACTCCGACGATCGGATCGATCCGTCGGCCGAAGGACGAGCCGATATAGGCATCGCGAATTGGCATCATGGTCGGCAGCAAGACGGTCTTGATGCGCTTTTCCATCAACTGGGACTCAAGTGCGGTCAGCGCCTCGACCTGCAGTTCGACACTCGTCGTCAAGCGATCAATCTCGCGCTGCAAGCCTTCGGGAGACAAGGGGGCGCTCGGGTTGATCAACGGGCCACCTTGACCGCCAACTCCCTTCTTCACCGCCTCGGTTTTTGCCGCCGGGATGCCGGAAAGCTTGGAGACGCGCTCCCCCATGGCATCGAGCCGGAGGATATGAGCCTGCATCTCACCCAGTTTGACGGCCATACTGGCGATATTGTCGCGTACGAAATCCTCGTGCTTTTTTTGCTGTTCTTCATGCACAGCCGCCGCCACGTGCGCGGCCATGGGCAGATTGAAGCGCAAGCCGAACCAGGAAACCACAAAGGCCCCAAGAACGATCAGGGCGAGGATCACGGCGCAGGCACACAGCACGCGCCGTGGCGTGATGGAGACGGTTCTGGCGGTTGCCAGCCGGTTGGAGACAAGAATAATATGCACGTTACCCTTTCTGCGCAGTTCCCGATGCACAAACCGCTCGAAAACTTTCTTGAAGCCGCCGATGGTGCTGGCCGACTCGTTTCACACGCTCGACTGCTGGCCCGGCTCGATCAAATTTACCTGTCCATTGCCCCCGGCCATCTGCGCCAATCCAGCAAACTGGCCAATTACAAGTCCGGCGTCGTGGTCCTCCATGCCGCCAGTGGCGCCGTCGCAGCCAAGCTGCGCCAGATGACGCCCACGCTCACTGCCGGTTTTTTACAACGGGGGATCGAGTGTACTGGCGTCGAAATCAAAGTGCAAGCCCCTGATAATCAGGAGGAATCCCGCCACCCGACGGTAAAACCGCTGGCTTCCGGCGCCTGCACGGCACTCAATGAACTACGCGACCGCCTGCCCGATACACCGCTGCGCCAGGCCATCACCCACCTGCTCGACCGCGCGGCAAAAAGCAAATAAGACCCCTCGGCGCGCCTACTGGCACACGCGTTTCAACAACCGGGCGATTAAATCGAGATCAGGCTACAGCGGGATAACCGCAACGCGCTCAAGGATGAGCAAGCCAAAAACAAGGAAGGCCACGACCAGGGCGTAACGAAAGAGCCGCCAGGAGAAATGCAGGTATTTTGGGTTACCGGTCAGCAGGTAGGAGACAAAGCCGCCGACCACGACCACCACGACCAGCACGCCGAGTAATCGCAGCAACCACATGCCGCCCTCGGCGCCCGACTCAGACGGCGGCCGCGGGGGCGGCCAACCAGCGCGCCACGCCGTGTGGCACATCCGCCTCGCGGCTGAAGGTCACAAACTCCCACGCATCGGGCTGCGAGAGCAGTTCACGCGCCAGATGGTTATTCAGGGCGTGGCCCGATTTATGCGCCGTAAAATGCGTGAGCAGTGGATACCCCAGCAGGTAGAGGTCGCCGATCGCATCGAGCACCTTGTGCTTCACGAACTCATCGGCGTAACGCAGGCCGTCAGCGTTGAGCACGCGGAATTCGTCGAGGACGACCGCGTTATCAAGCCCCCCGCCCTGGGCAAGGCCGTTTTCGCGCAGCCACTCGACCTCCTGCATGAAGCCGAAGGTTCGCGCCCGCGCCACTTCACGCACATAGGAATGTTCGGCAAAATCGACGCTGACTTCCTGGCCGGTGCGATCAATGGCCGGATGGTTGAAGACGATGGAGAACGTCAGCCGATAACCGTCGTAGGGCGTAAAACGTGCCCATTTCTCGCCACTCCGATCAGCTTCGCGGACTTCGATCGGGCGTTTGACGCGGATGAATTTCTTGGCCGCGTTCTGCTCCTCGATCCCGGCAGACTGGATGAGAAAGACAAAAGGCGCCGCCGAACCATCGAGGATTGGCACTTCGGCCGCATCGAGGTCAACGTGTGCGTTGTCGATGCCCAGCCCGGCAAAGGCTGACATCAGGTGTTCGATAGTTCCGACCTTGGCTCCGCCATGCTCAAGGCAGGAGCACATGCGCGTATCGCCGACCAGCAGGGCCGACGCCTTGAGGTCAACCATCGGATCAAGATCGACGCGATGGAAGACAATGCCGGTATCCGGGGCGGCTGGGCGCAAGGTCATGTTCACCTTGACTCCCGAATGCAGGCCAACGCCTGCGGCACGGATAACCGTTTTAAGGGTACGCTGTTTGAGCATGTGCTTGAAAAAATGGGGAATCGGCTGATTGTAGCACAGTCCGCCGACTCCCTTAGCGATGGAGAATGTTGCCCATCGCCCCCCCTGAACCGCATGCCTGGCAAAGCACCTGCCTCCGACGACCTGACCTCGAAGGACACGTGCTCCGGGAGAGTCCGGCACGCAATTCAGAACGGGCGATCACGGCCTGGCTCAGTCGGCTTGCTTGCGCAAAAACGCCGGGATGTCGTAGCGATCGACACCACTGCTGGCCAGCGCTTCGACTTGCGAATTGCGCTGTTTGCGAACCACGGCCGGTACATCCAGATGGCTGTAATCGATCCCCTGCACCGAGGTTGCCTGAACGAAACCGCCATCCGTCCCGGTGGCCTGCACGACCGGCGTGTTGATCACCTCGAAGGGCTGGCGCCGCGCCTGGGCATGACCGAGACCGGTCGCCACCACGGTGACGCGGATCTCATCGCCCATCGACTCGTCATAAACCGCACCAAAGATGATGTGGGCATCCTCAGCAGCGAATTCACGCACCGTGCTCATCACCTCGTTCACCTCCTTCATCTTCAGGCTACGCGTCGCAGTGATGTTAACCAGCACCCCCTTGGCGCCCGAAAGGTTGATACCCTCAAGGAGCGGCGAGGCCACGGCCTGTTCAGCGGCGATGCGCGCGCGGTCGACGCCGGCGGCGTTGGCCGAGCCCATCATGGCCATGCCCATCTCGCCCATCACCGTGCGCACGTCTTCGAAGTCGACGTTAACCAGGCCCGGGAAGTTGATGATCTCGGCAATCCCGCCAACGGCGTTGCGCAACACGTTGTCAGCGGCCTTGAAGGCTTCGTCCATCGACACGTCATCGCCGAGCACATCCATCAGCTTGTCGTTGAGAATCACGATCAACGAGTCCACGTTTTTCTGCAACTCGGCGATCCCGGCCTCGGCAACCTTGCCGCGCTTGCCTTCGAAGGCAAAGGGTTTGGTCACCACAGCCACGGTCAAAATGCCCATTTCGCGCGCCACTTCGGCAACGATCGGGCCGGCGCCGGTACCGGTGCCGCCACCCATGCCCGCGGTGATGAACACCATATGCGCGCCCTTGAGCGACTCGGCGATCTGCTCGCGCTCTTCCATGGCGGCAGTACGCCCGGCATCCGGCTTGGCGCCGGCACCGAGGCCGGTTTTGCCGAGGCGGACCTTCTTGTGCGCGACGCTGCGGACCAGTGCCTGGGCATCGGTATTGGCTGCGATGAACTCAACACCCATCACGCCCTCACGAATCATGTGATCAACCGCATTGCCGCCAGCGCCGCCGACGCCGATGACCTTGATCACGGTTCCAGAGTCACCGCTCACTTCTTCTTTATCAATGATTGCAAACATGGCTCTCCTCCGCTAAAAGAACTGCAAACTCCATCAAAAATCGAAACTACTCAGAAATTCTTTTCGAACCAGGATCGCATCCTGCCGAACACCTGTTTCACGTCACGCTTCTCGCGGACCTTCAGCCCCCGCTTTCTCTGCGTCTGTGCTTCGAGCAGCAGACCGCAAGCGGTGGCAAACCTGGGATGCTGCACCACATCCGCCAGCGCTCCGTTGTACTTGGGAATTCCCAGGCGCACCGGCATGTGGAACACTTCTTCGCCAAGCTCGATCATGCCCGGCATCACCGACGAACCGCCGGTCAGGACGATGCCCGAGGACAACACCTGATCGAAGCCCGAGCGGCGCAACTCGGCTTGAACAAGCTCGAACAATTCTTCGACACGCGGCTGAATCACGTCGGCCAGGGCACGCCGCGACAGCTTGCGCGACGGCCGATCATCGACCCCGGCCACGTCGAGCACATCCTCGGGATCGGCCAGGTCGGCAAGCGCACAGCCGAACTTGCACTTAATATCCTCGGCTTCGCGCGTCGGCGTGCGCAAGGCCATGGCGATGTCGTTGGTGATCTGGTCGCCGGCAATCGGAATCACCGAGGTATGGCGGATCGCGCCCTGGGTCCACACGGCGAGGTCGGTCGTCCCGCCGCCGATATCGACCAGGCAAACGCCGAGGTCTTTCTCGTCTTCAGACAAGACGGCGTAACTCGATGCCAGTGGCTGCAGCACGAGGTCATTGACTTCCAGACCGCAGCGGCGAACGCACTTCACGATGTTCTGCGCGGCGGAAACGGCGCCGGTCACGATATGCACGCGCACCTCGAGACGCATGCCGCTCATGCCAATGGGCTCACGGATGCCGTCCTGTCCGTCGATCACGAATTCCTGCGTCAGGATGTGCAGGATTTCCTGTTCAGCGGGGATGGGCATCGCACGTGCCGTTTCGACGACCCGCTCGACGTCGGTCGGCGTCACTTCCTTGTCCTTGATCGCCACCATCCCGTCGGAGTTGAAACTCTTGATGTGGCTGCCGGCAATGCCGGTAAAGACATCCTTGACCTTGCAATCGGCCATCAGCTCAACTTCTTGGATGACCCGCGAAATAGTCGCGACCGTATCCTCGATATTGACCACCACGCCCTTCTTCAGGCCGCGCGAATCCTGCGATCCCATCCCGATGACGTTGAGTCGCCCCTCCGCGCTCACTTCGGCCACCAGCGCCACGATCTTGGTGGTGCCGATGTCGAGACCGACGATGATTTCCTTGTTATCCCTGCTCATGGCTTCCCTTTATTCCCGCTGCCCTGCGTTGCTGCTGCAACATGCAACGCAAACCCATTCGGATACCGCATATCCACCACCTGTGGCACCTGCCGCGCCACCCCAAGCACACTCGGGTAATACTCGACGAAACGCTCCAGCCGTTGCCGCACGGGCGATTTGGCCTGTTCGCGACCAAGTTCGACGATCATTCCGTCGTCCAGCTTGAACTGCACCGCAAGGCGCGGCGAAATCGTCAGCACCCGCGGTGTCCGCCCAAGCGGACGCAGCACTGCTTCCGCCTGCTGGTAGTAACCCAGCATTTCGGCAGACAAGCCTGGTGGCCCGCTCAACACCGGCAATGGCGTTGCCGGCAAGGCTCGCAGGCTGGCGGTGAAAACCTCGCCGTGCGTGTTCACCAATTGCCCGGTGGCTGCCCCCCAGAACGCAGCAACCGAATGCTCCTCGAGCGTCACCTCGATCCGGCCCGGCCATTGCCGCCGCACTTCTGCCTTGCGCACCCAGGGCAACTGCTCCAGGGCATGCCGCAAGCCCTCCAGATTGACGCTGAAGAAATTGCCGCGCATCCGCCCCTCGAGCACCCGCTCGAACTCGTCCCGCTTCACTTCGCGCAACTCGTGCATCACCACCACTTCGCGCAGCGGAAAAAACTCCATTCTCGCCGCCCACACCGCACCGGCGACGAGCAAGCCCGCCGCACCCGCCGCGAAGAGCAGGTCGGCGACTTCCTTCATCAAATGCGGTTTGTTCCACATCGATCATCCCAAATCGGCCAATGACAAAATCCGCACCACCAAATCTTCGTACGACATGCCGGCAGCCCGTGCGGCCATCGGGACCAGGGAATGACTGGTCATCCCCGGCGACGTATTCGCTTCGAGCAAGTAGGCGCGCCCCGCTTCGTCCATTAGGAAGTCGATCCGCGCCCATCCGCGACAACCAAGAACGCGGAAGGCTTCAAGCGCCATGGCGCGCAATTCAGCCTCACGCTCCGGAGTGAAATCACAGGGACAACGGTACTGCGTGTCATCACGCAGGTACTTGGCCTCGTAGTCGTAAAAATCCGTCGCCGGTTCGATCTTGACCACCGGCAAGGCAGTATCGCCAATGATTGCGCACGTGTACTCGCCACCGAGCACCGCTTTTTCGGCCAGTACCAGCGAGTCGTATTTTGCCGCCTCGTGGTATGCGGCTTTCAGTTCGCCGGCATTCCGCACCTTGACCACCCCCAACGAAGAGCCTTCGCAGGCGGGTTTCACGAACAACGGCAATCCCAGCTGACGTTCCACGGCGGCGAAATCGCTGTCTTCGGTGAGCAGGACGAAATCGGGAATCGGCAAACCGACTGAGCGCCAAAGCAGTTTGGTCCGCCACTTGTCCATTCCAAGCGCCGAGGCCATCACGCCACTGCCAGTGTAGGGCACGCCCATCAGTTCAAGCGCCCCCTGGATCGTCCCGTCTTCGCCACCACGGCCGTGCAGGGCGATGAACACGCGATCGAATGCGGTGAGTTCATCAAGCCGACGCTCGGCCGGATCGAAGGCTTGCGCATCGACCCCGCGCGCCTGCAGGGCAGCGAGGACGCCGCCGCCACTCATCAGCGAGACTTCCCGCTCACCCGAAGATCCCCCGAAGAGAACCGCCACTTTGCCAGAATCAGACATTGTAAAAATCCTTGACCTCTTTCAACACAGAGCGCGCAGAGATACAGAGGACGCTGAGAAAACCAGAACCCTGCGTTCTCTGCGCCTCGGTGTACTCTGCGTTGAAAGCGTTTTTTTCCATTTCACTGCGCCTTAAACCTTGACCAACTTGCCCGGAACGCCGCCGATCGAGCCGGCGCCCATGGTGATCACCACATCACCGTCGCGCGCCGTGTCGAGAATGGCCTGCGGCATATCGCCGATCTGCTCGACGAATACCGGCTCGACCTTGCCCGCCACGCGCAATGCGCGTGCCAGCGCGCGTCCGTCCGCAGCGACGATGGCTTGTTCACCGGCGGCATAGACTTCAGCCAACGCCAAGGCATCGACGCTCCCCAGTACCGCCACAAAATCCTCGAAACAATCGCGGGTCCGGGTATACCGATGCGGTTGGAACGCGAGCATCAGCCGGCGCCCCGGGAAGGCCCCCCGCGCGGCGGCGACAGTTGCCCGCATTTCGGCGGGGTGGTGTCCGTAGTCATCGATCAAGGTAAAACTACCCCCAGCAGCCAGCGGAACTTCGCCATAGCGCTGGAAGCGTCGGCCAACCCCGCGGAATTCAGCCAGCGCCTTGGCGATTGCCTCGTCCGACACTCCCACTTCGGTCGCCACAGCGATCGCCGCCAGGGCATTCAACACGTTATGCATCCCTGGCAGGTTCAGTGTCACCGGGAAGCGACTGACGCTGCCATTGACCCGCACACAGTCGAACTGCATCTGCCCAGCAACGGCGCGGATGTTCTCGGCCCGGACGTTCGCGCCGGCTTCAATGCCGTAGGTGACGATCTGCTTGGAAACGGCAGGCAGGATGGCGCGCACATTGGCGTCGTCGGCGCACAATACGGCCACTCCATAGAACGGCAAGCGCTGCAGAAAATCGACGAAAGCCTGTTTCAGTCGCTCGAAATCGTGCCCGTAGGTTTCCATGTGATCGGCATCGATATTCGTCACGACCGAGATCACCGGCGAGAGGAAGAGGAATGACGCATCCGATTCGTCGGCCTCGACCACGATGAAATCGCCCGTACCCAACCGAGCGTTGGCCCCGGCAGCATTCAACCGGCCGCCAATGACGAACGTCGGGTCAAAACTTCCCTCAGCCAGAATCGAGGCGACGAGACTCGTCGTCGTTGTTTTGCCGTGCGTCCCGGCAATGGCCACCCCCTGCTTCAAGCGCATCAGTTCGGCCAGCATCTGCGCACGCGGCACCACCGGCACGTTGCGCGCCCGCGCCGCAAGGACCTCGGGATTGTCGGCCTTGACCGCCGTCGACACCACCAGCGCATCCGCATCGGCAACATGCTCGGCAGCGTGCCCGATATGGGTGCGCACACCGAGATCAGCCAAGCGCCGAGTCGTTGCGTTGTCGGCAAGATCGGATCCGCTCACGGTAAAGCCGAGATTGGCCAGCACCTCGGCAATCCCGCTCATTCCGGAACCTCCGATCCCGACAAAATGGATGTGTTTAACCTTGTGTTTCATCAGCCGCGCTCCTTGCACAGTTCTTCGCACATACGGGCCACGTCCTGCGCAGCCTGCGGCTTGGCCAGCGCCCGCGCCCGTTCTGCCATTTGTAACAACTGACCGCGCGTATAGTTGCGGATCAGGCTTACCGCCTCGGCGGTCATCTCATGTTGCGGCAGCACGATCGCCCCGCCGGCAGAAGCCAGGAAGCGCGCATTACCCGTCTGATGGTCATCGACGGCATGCGGGAATGGCACCAGGATGCTGGCCACGCCGGCGGCAGCCAGTTCGGCAACGGTAAGCGCCCCGGATCGGCAGATCACGAGGTCGGCCCAGGCATACGCACCAGCCATATCCTCGATGAAAGCCACACTGTTGGCATGCACGCCCGCCGCCTGATAGTTACTCTGCAAGGTCGCAAGGTGCTTTTCTCCTGCCTGGTGCACAACCTGCGGCCGCGCTTCCGCGTCGATCAACTGCACCCCCTGCGGCACGGCGGAATTGATCGCGGCAGCACCGAGACTCCCGCCCAGAACCAGCAAACGCAAAGGTTCGTGCTCACTGCGTTCGGCAAAGCGCTCGACCGGAGCCGGAACCTCGGCAATCTCGGGCCGAACCGGATTGCCGACCCACTCCCCCTTGGGAAGCACACCCGGGAAGCCCGTCGCAATGCGGTCGGCCACTTTGGCGAGAACACGGTTCGCCAGACCGACGACCGAATTCTGTTCATGAATAATCAGCGGACACCCTGCCAGCACCGCCATCATCCCGCCCGGAAAGCTGATATAGCCCCCCATGCCGAGCACAACATCCGGCTTGATGCGCCGAATCTCGCGCCAGGCCTGCCAGAATCCCGAGAGCAGGGCAAACGGAAGCAGCAGCTTGCGTACCACCCCCTTGCCGCGCAGCGCACCGAACTTGACCCAGGCCATTTCATAGCCGCGACTCGGCACGACCTTCGCCTCAAAGCTGTCCGGATTGCCCATCCACACGATCTTCCAGCCGCGCTCGCGGAGCAGATCGGCGACCGCGAGACCGGGAAAAACGTGCCCGCCGGTGCCACCGGCCATCACCAGAAGCGTTTTACCCATCAATGGCCTCCATTGCGCAGCACGAGGGCACGTTTTCGGTGCAGGCTAATGCCCGCGCAGCGGGCGTTATGCCGGAGCCAAAAACGCCTCCGCCCGCTCCCATCGTCATGCGATCCAGATTCATCAGCGACAGCGTCCGATTTTGGCTCCGGCCGGGCTGCACCCTTAACGTAGTGCGCACGTTAGCCTGCGCCGGAACAGGCAGCGCAACAATTGTCATCATTCCCCGAAGCATGCCTACCGGCCTGTTTTGGCTCCGGCCGGGCTGCGCCCTTAACGTGCCGCGCACGTTAGCCTGCGCC
>CAZHFS010000044.1:0-13662 GCA_964531885.1 uncultured Propionivibrio sp. | reverse complement strand
CGTTCTCGATCATGTAGGCCTCGGACATCGAGAACACGAACTTGCCGCTGGTGATGTCGACCTGCCCGCCGCCAAAGTTAACGGCGTAAATCCCTTTCTTGACCGATTTGAGAATTTCCTCGACGCTCTTGTCGCCTGCCAACATCATGGTATTGGTCATGCGCGGCAAGGGCAGGTGGGCAAAGGACTCGCGACGGGCGTTGCCGGTCGGAGCCACACCCATCAGCCGCGCATTCAGCCCGTCCTGCATATAGCCTTGCAAAATACCGTCCTCGATCAAAACGGTACGTTGCGTCGGGGTACCTTCGTCATCGATATTGAGCGAACCACGCCGACCGGCGAGCGTACCGTCATCGATCACCGTCACGCCGGGCGAAGCCACCCTTTCGCCGAGGCGGCCAGAGAACGTCGAGCTGCCCTTGCGGTTAAAGTCCCCCTCGAGGCCATGGCCGACCGCTTCATGCAGCAGGATGCCCGGCCAACCCGGGCCCAGCACCACCGGCATGGTACCGGCCGGCGCCGGACGGGCATCGAGGTTGAGCACCGCCTGATGAACCGCCGCACGCGCAAAGTCACGCAATGTCGCTTCATCGAACAGGGAGTAGTCCCCCCGTCCGCCACCTCCAGCCGAACCCTGCTCACGCCGCCCGTCCTGCTCGACGATGACATTGAGCGACACGCGCACCAGGGGCCGCACATCGGCCGCCAGCCGCCCATCACTCCCGGCCACGAGAATTACTTCATACTCCCCGGCCAGATGCGCCATCACCTGAATCACTCGCGAATCCTCGGCGCGCGCCATGGCTTCCAGGCGCTCAAGCAGCTTGACCTTGGCCGTTGCATCGAGCGAGGCGATCGGGTCCTGCGGCAAATAGAGGGCATGCCCCCCCAGAGGACGAACCGACGGAGAACGCACACGCCGACGTTGCCCGGCCGCAGCGATTGCCCGCACGGTTTGCGCCGCATCGCCGAGCGAACGCCCGCTGATGTCATCCGAATACGCGAAGGCTGTCTTCTCGCCGGCTAGAGCACGCACCCCAACGCCTTCGTCAATATTAAAACTGCCCGACTTGACGATTCCTTCCTCCAGGCTCCAGCCTTCGGAACGGCTGTATTGGAAGTAGAGGTCGGCGTAGTCAACCTTATGCGTCATGATCGTGCCGAAAACCTTGGAAAGGTCAGCAACATCAAGGCCATAAGGCGTAAGCAGCGTTTTCTGGGCCTGCGCCAGCAGGGATTGATTGTGTTCGTTCATCGACTTCCGATCAGACACCGTAACGGTGAAAAAAACAGCGTAAGCGCAACGCGCTAAAGAACCCGGTGGCGCAAGGCAGGCAAACTCGCCCGCACCTCGGCGATGCGCGCCAGATCGATTTCGCCGATCACGACCCCTGCGCCCTTGGCTTGCCGCGCCAGAATTTCGCCCCAAGGATCGACCAGCATGCTGTTGCCATGCGTCTCACGGCCATTTTCATGCAAGCCGCCTTGCGCGATGGCCAGGACGTAACACTGGTTCTCGATCGCACGAGCCCGCAACAGGATTTCCCAGTGCGCACGCCCGGTCGTTTCCGTAAAAGCTGCCGGCACAAGCAAGAGGTCGCACGGCCCAAAACTGCGATACAGCTCGGGAAAACGCAGATCGTAACAGATCGACAAGCCCACCCGGGCAAACGGGGTCGACACGGTGACGGGTTTGCGCCCGGGCTCGATCGTGGCGCTCTCGTCGTAACGCTCGCTGCCCTTCTGGAAACCGAACAAATGAATCTTGTCGTAACGGGCCACGCGCTCACCTTGCGGGTCGAAGACCAGGGTCGTATTGAGCATTTTCCCCGGCTCGCTGGCGCGCAAGGGAATCGACCCCCCTGCCAGCCAGATGCCGTGCCGGCGTGCCGTCGCGGCAAGGAATTCCTGAATCGGCCCGGCGCCGTCGTCTTCGCGCGCGGCCACCTTGTCAGCATCGTTCATCCCCATGATCGGGAAATACTCGGGCAGAGCAACGAATTGCGCTCCTCGCCCGACGGCTTCGGCGATCAATTCGCCAGCAACCCGCAGGTTTTCCGAGACGCGCGGCGTCGACACCATTTGCACCGCCGCAACCTTGGCCCGCCCGGCAGACTGGGCCACAGCCGCCAGCGCTTCATTTTGTGGATGGTTCATTGGACGATCCGGTAGAAGGAGTGATTGTCGGTAGACGAGGAACGCTGGGCGCTGGTTCGTTCGCAGAGAGTTTCTCAACCTTTGGATCGTCCCAACGACCAGTCACGAGGTAATCAAAACCAAAAATATGATTCAATGGATTTTGCAAAACTTTGTGCGCGACCCAGGTGGCCACCCCGGCAACCGGGTTGAGCACTGCAACCCCAAGGGCCGCCGTCCCCCCCAACTCAGGCTGGACATTGACGGTCAACCGCTGAGTTTCGCGTTGCAGGTCAACTTCCCCGCGCATGACCACACGTGCGGAGGGACCGTCGATCTGCAAGCGCTCGGTGCGCATCACCCCTTGCTTGATTGTCAGTTTGCCGGCAATGCTGTCAAAGGCAAAGCCCTCACTGAACACATCCTTGAAGTCCAGCGTAATCCGCCGTGGCAACCCCTGTAGGCTAATCAAACCAAGCAATTTTCCGGCTGCGCCGGGATCAAGCTTGAGGAATTGACCCTTGCCAACATCGACTTGCAAGTCGCCGTTCAGCGACGGGAAATCGAGATCGACCGGCGATCCGCTCCAAGTCAAACTGCCGGACAGTTTTGTGCTCCCCCCGCGCAGCGTTCCAGGATAGCCGAACTGCTCTAAGCTTCGCCCGCCATCCGGGCTCTCGAAGACAAAATCAAAGCGGGTCAAGGGACGCGCCCCAACCTTGTTCCACTCACCGCTAGCCGTCAGGCCGCTGCCCGCGTTGTCCGTCTTCAGCCGATCCACCCGCCACACGCCCGCCGTATTTCGTGCCTGCAACTCAAGGCGCCCCAAACGACGCTGGCCCACCGAGAAATTCTCGGCAACCAGATCGACCGCCGGCAACTCGTTGAGCTGAGATTTTTTCTTCGAATCATTTGGGATTACAGCCGGATCCCGTTTGGCCCCACCTTCCAATGCCGCCGGATCGAGCGTCAGTCGCTTGAGCCGCGCCGTCAGCGTTCCCGCGTCACTCACCTCCCAGGCGATTTCACCGCTCGCTTCGCGGGAATCGATCGCCACGCCCCAGCGCGCACCGCGCACACTGCGCGACGCATCCTTGTATCCGGCATTCAGTTTCAGGTCGTGCAGCGCATACCCATGCACAATCAACTCACCCACCTTGAGCGAGACGGCATCAACCGACGGCACCGCCAGTTTTTCATCCTTGCTCCCGCCGGACACTCCAGACAAAGCCACCTGCCAGGCATCCAGATCGAGCCGTTCGGACTGCAATGCAACCAGCACTCCCTGCTCAGGCAAGGTCACCGGCTGCCCGACGGCAATCGCCGCGCGATCGACGACAAAGCCGCTCGGGGTCTTGTGCCGGAGAATCTCGCCATTTGCCAGACCGGCCAGAGAAAAGCGCGTTTGCTCCTGCAACGCATTACCCTCGCGCCCCTTCTTGCGCCCCGCCTCGACCAGATTGCGCCGCTCAAACCGCAGAGGCCAGGATTCTTCCGCTTTCTTGGAGAACGGCGCTGGCAAATCGACGCTCAAACCACTCAGATTCGACTCGATCACGATGTCGGCATGCCGCCCATTGACCCGCACCTCACCACGGTATGCCGCACTACCAGCCAGACGGTCAAGCCAGACTGGCGCGCCCTGTTTCCGCCAATTGGCAGCATTCAACGTACCGTTGGCGGTGATGAGCACCCGGCCGTCTTTCTGCGTTCCGCCGCGCACGCGCAAGGGCCCGCCGAAAAGCACACCGTTGATTTCGGGCAACTGCAAATCACTGCCGGAAAACTGAACCCGACCATTGACCTGCTTGATCGGCGGCAATGCCGAATCAACGGTCAGCTCATTATTGGCAAAATGAAAAACACCATTGATCTTCGACTGATCAAGCAAGGCTTCGTCCAGCGGGATCGACAGGCTCAGATCAAGGTCGCCCCGCCCGGCTGCCCGCATGTCGGCGGTAAAGTAATCAATCCGCTCGGCCACCGGGCTTAGGTCGATGAACCGCAAAAACTCGGCGGTCGGGCCGCTGGCCTTGCCTTTGATGTGCAGATTCGAAATCGGCTGATCGAAATCCGGAATTTCGGCCCGTGTCGCGCCGAGCGTCGCACCGAGCATGACCCCGCGCTGCGCCTCGACGATCATGCCGTTTCCTTCGAAACGCAGGTTCCCGTCAATACCTTCGATCCGCGGCCACCCCTTGGCATAGTCGAGAACCGCATCATGCGCCTTGACGGTCACCAGAAAATCGCCTTTCTGCTTATCAAGGAAGGGGAAATCCCGCAAATCACCCCGCAAGGTCAGCCGGGCCTCGCTGGCTCGCCCGGAAACGAGCGAGTCGCGTAGCCAATGGCGCGCGCCTTCGCCCACCACGTGTGGCATGTAACGCCAGACGGCACGTGCATCCCCCCGGGTCAGCGCTGCCGTCAAATCGATGACGCCAGGGCCATCCGGCTGCGAACGATACGTCCCTTGCGCCGAACCCGCCGCATCAGGGCTGGCAAACTCGGCGCGCGAAAGCTCAACACGTACCCCAGAGGGCTCCACCAGCCATTTCACACGCGCGTTGAGCGAGTCGAGCCCAATCCTCGACTCGGGAAACACACTCGGCAGGTCGAGCGACGATTCGGCGCAATCGAGGCTGACCGTGCCTCCGTTCTGGTCGGCCTCCAGGCGCCCCACCAGACCAGAAAACCCGGGAAAATAGCCTTGGGCGCGCATGCCCAGGCCAGAGAAATTCGCTTTCAGGCCATACGCCTGCAAGCGCTCTGCATTACCCTTCCAACTCAAGGACAGTTTGTCGACCACGCCCTCCGGCGCATGCGCTTCAAGCAACTGCCGCGAATTGGCATCGAGGGGAAGATAAGCCGCCAAGGTACGCAGCGCCGAAAAATCGAGCCGACTCGCTGCCGCACTACCGCTCACCACGCCATCCCCGACAGGCTGCCAACTGACTGAAAAATCGGTCGGCGGAATCACCGCCGCGCCGGCCCGGTCATGCTGTCCCTGCTCATGCCCGGATAACTCGACGTGTTGCCCGCGCACTTCGAATCCGGTCTCCGTAAACCGGGTCGTCAAGCGGCCACGCATATAGTCGAGCGCCAGCGGCGGCAAATGACTGGCCAACCTGGCATCCACTTTGTGCAAGGCCACATCGGCAGTCATTTCTCGCAAGCGCCCGTTGGCGAAGGTAAGCCAGCCATGCACCGCGCCCCGGCCACTGGGCAAGGCCAGCGGATAATCAAGCCACATGCGCAGGGCGGCCAGATCGATATATTCGAGCGAGGCGAATGCATTGCCCGACCACGATTCAAGGTTTTGCAGATCACGCCCTAAAAATTCGCCGCGCAAATCGATACGCGACGCCAACTCTGGCGGCGGCAACGCGGTCAGGCCGAAGCGGTGCCGACGGCCGTCATTGTCCAGGGCAAAGTTGAGATCTTCGAGAATGAGCGGCGCAGCCTTGCGTTTCTCGTCTTCCCAGACCACGGTGGCCCCATTGATCCGGATGCGTCGTTGCGCACGCACCCAATCGGACACCTGACCATCGTTCTCGTTACTGTCGGCGAGCGGGATACCGGCGATGAACAAACGCCCCTCCGCGTCACGGCGCAAATGCAGTACCGGTTCGTCGATACGCAGCAGGCGAAGTTTGAGCGTGGCCTTGGGCACTGACCACCAGGAAAGCACGGCTTCGATGCGCGAAAAGGCAAGGGCCGGACGCCCTTCCGCATCGGAAATCTGGACATTGCTCAACGTCAGGTCCGGGCTCAGACCAAGCCAGCTCGCATCGATCCGGCCGATGTTCACCTGCAAGCCGAGGGCGCGACTGGACAATTGCTCGATGCCCGGCCGATACTGTTCGATGTTTGGCAAGATGCTGTAGCGCAAGGCGAGCACCAGGGCAACGAACCCGAAATAGAGCAGCACGGCCGCCCAGCCAAGAAGACGCCCGGCACGCCGCAAAGCCGGTCGTACACGGACAAATTCGATGGCGGGAAGCAAACGATGGAGGCGATGATAGAGCCTCGCACGCGCGCCATCCGGGCGGGTCATGCTTTCCTCATGCACAGGAGACTATGCCAATATTCATTGTGCGCCACTAAAATGCCGTTTCATCAGTACCATACCGAAGAACGTATTGTACCGGCTTTGGCCGTGGCATTGCCTGCTGCCGCATGCACCCGACTTCGCCGCCTTATCGCCCAGCGACCCATGATGACCGAGACTCCTGCCACTCCTCCCTACCCACCGGCCTGGCCTGCGGCTTGGCACCCGGCGCTCACGCTCAGCCCCTTCCTGCAACGCCTGCTCGAAGCCCGTCCCGAGTTGATTGACTGGTTACAAGCCCATACTGAACAAGCGGTCGACCGCGCGACGATGCAGGCCTTTCTGGACGCCGAAGCGCCATACGACGAGGAAAGCGAGAAACGCACTCTCCGGCGCCTGCGCCAGCGCGTTCTGGCAGCGCTCGTCATCCGCGACACCGCCCTGGGCGCCCCCCTCGCCGAAGTCGTCGAAACGATGACCACCCTGGCCGATATAACGACCAACCACGCCCTCGACTTTTGGCACCGGCAACTTGCCGCCCAGTTCGGCGAACCCCTGGATTCCCAGGGCCAGGCGCAGCGTCTGCTGGTCATTGGCATGGGCAAGCTCGGCGGCCGCGAGCTTAACGTATCGTCCGATGTCGATTACATCTTTGTTTATCCCGAAGATGGTGAAACGGCCGGCAACGCAGAAGGCGGACGACGAATCGAAGCTTTCGACTTCTTCTCGCGACTCGGCAAACGGGTCATCGCTGCACTTGGCGAAATGACCGCCGATGGCCAGGTTTTCCGGGTTGACATGCGCCTGCGTCCAAACGGCGACTCGGGCCCTCTCGTCTGTTCGCTCGGCTCGCTGGAAAACTATTTTTATACCCAGGGACGCGAATGGGAACGCTACGCCTGGATCAAGGCACGCCTGATGAACGAAGGCGACAACCTGCAGCCGGAATGGGCTGAAGCCCTGCAGGCCATCGCTGTTCCCTTCGTGTTTCGGAAATACCTGGACTTTGGCGCAATTAACGCCATGCGCGACCTGCACACGCAGATCCGACGCGAAGTGATGCGCAAGGACATGGCAGACCATATCAAGCTTGGCCCGGGCGGCATCCGCGAAATCGAGTTTATCGCCCAGGTCTTTCAGCTCATCCGGGGAGGCAACGACCGCAATCTGCGCATCCGCCCGACTCTCAAGGTGCTTGCCGCGCTGGTTGAAAAACGCCTGTTACCCGCCGATGCCGCCGACGAACTTGAAAACGCCTACGCTTTTCTGCGTCGCCTCGAGCACCGCCTGCAGTATGTCGATGATGCCCAGACGCACAGCCTTCCGGAAACGGATGCCGCTCGTTCGCGCATCGCACTTAGCCTTGGCTTTGCCGACTGGGAGAGTTTCCTTGAGATTCTCGATGTACACCGCGCCCGAGTCTCCCAGCACTTTGAAGCCGTTTTTTCGGAACCCGAGGAGGGTTCGCATGCGCTGGTCGGCTTGTGGCTAGAAGAGTTGCCCCGCGACGATGCGCAGGAAACCGTTGCCAACCTGGGGTTTCGCGACCCCAAGGCGATGCTCGAACGCCTTGCGGCTTTCCGCCAGAGTGGCAAATACGTGCAACTTGCCGCCCAGAACCGAGAACGCCTCGACGCTCTCGGCCCACGCCTGATCGAGGCCGCCGTCGCCACCAAAACCCCCGACGCGACCTGGCAACGCGGCCTCGATTTTTTCGAAACGATCAGCCGGCGCGGCGCCTACCTGGCCCTCTTGCAGCAGTACCCGCATACCCTGCACAAGGTTGCCGAGATCATCGGCAGTTCGTCATGGGCGGCGCAGTACCTGACGCGCCATCCGATCCTGCTCGACGAGGTGCTCGATCCGCGCCTCTACGACACCGCCACCGACTGGAGCAGCTTTTCCGCTGAACTCGACCGGCGCCTTGCCGAGGAGGACGGCGACCCCGAACGGGAGATGGACGTCATGCGCGAAGCCCACCACGCGCAGGTGTTCCGTCTCCTGGCCCAAGACATCGCCGGCCTGCAGACTGTCGAACGACTGGCCGACCACCTCACCGCGCTGGCCGACATCATCGTCAGGAAAACGCTGCAGATCTGCTGGTCCCGCCTCAAGAACCGCCACCCGCACGCAGTCGAGGCGCCGTGCTTTGCTGTCATTGCCTACGGCAAGCTTGGCGGCAAGGAACTGGGTTACGGCTCAGACCTCGATCTCGTCTTCCTCCACGACGACCCGGAGCCTCACATCGGCGAACTCTACGCCCGTCTCGCCCAGCGCCTCTCCACCTGGATGTCCACCCAGACCGCGGCCGGCAATCTTTTCGAAACCGACATCCGCCTGCGCCCCAATGGCGACGCCGGCATGCTGGTCAATTCGCTCGAGGCCTTCCGGGACTATCAACTCTCGCGGGCCTGGGTTTGGGAACACCAAGCGCTGACCCGCGCCCGTTTTTGCGCCGGCGACCCGACGCTCGGCGCACGCTTCGAAGCCCTGCGCATCGAGATCCTGCGCCAGCCGCGCGACCTGCAAACCCTGCGCGAAGAAGTCTTCGCCATGCGCCAGCGCATGCTTGACGCCCACGCCTCGCGCAGCGAGGAGTTTTTCGACATCAAGCACGATCCGGGAGGTCTCGTCGACGTCGAATTCATCGTCCAGTACCTTATCCTTGGCCACGCGCACGTGCATGAACGCCTGTGCGGGAACCTAGGCAACATCGCCCTGCTCGGCATCGCCGCCGAACTAGGCCTAATCACCGCCGCACTCGCCGATCCGGTGCGCCTCGCCTACCGCGAATACCGTCGCCTGCAGCACGACCTTCGACTCAATGGCGTAACGGGCGCTCGCCAACCGCGTGACAGTCACGCCACGCGCATCGCTGCCGTTCGCGCCCTCTGGGATGACGTTTTCCCGAACACGCCAGCCTCTCATTCAAACCAAGACGAAAGAAGATCATGACCACCCCTCAGCCAGGCATCCTTGCCCCCGTTCCCGAGCACGCACGCTATCTCGCTTTCTCCTTGCGCGACCCGGCCGCGCTCGCGCTTTCCCTCTCGGCACTCCGCCAACTCGCAGACGGCGTGCTCTGCGTTGTCGGCCTCGGCCTGCCCGTGGCTTCCGCCCTGGGCAAGACCTTACCCGGCCTGCGCCCTCCCCTGCTGCAAAGCGCCCCCGGCCTGCCCATCGAGGCTGCACCGGCAGCGCTCTGGCTGTGGCTGCGCGGCACCGAGCGTGGCGAACTGCTACACCGCTCGCGGCGCCTGACGCAGGCCCTCGCCCCGGCCTTTAGTCTCGACGAATGTTGGGATGCCTTCAAATACCAGGAAGGACGCGACCTTTCCGGTTACGTCGACGGAACGGAGAATCCAACCGACGATGACGCGGTTCATGCCGCCATCGTCGCCGATGGCGAACTCGCCGGATCGAGTTTTGTCGCCGTGCAGCGCTGGCGCCACGATTTTGCGCGTTGCGAGGCCATGCCTCAGGGCGAACGTGATCACGCCATTGGGCGCCGCCAAAGCGACAACGAGGAACTCGACGATGCCCCCGAGTCGGCACACGTCAAACGTACCGCTCAGGAAAGCTTCAGCCCCGAGGCTTTCGTGCTCCGCCGCTCCATGCCCTGGGCGCAAGGGCTCGAGGGTGGCCTGATGTTTACCGCCTTTGGCGCCAGTTTCGACGCGTTCGAAGCCCAGCTGCAGCGCATGACCGGTAAGGAAGACGGCATCATTGACGGGCTGTTTGCCTTCACCCGGCCGGTCTCGGGCGCCAATTACTGGTGCCCAGCGCTGTCCGACGGCCGCCTCAACCTCAGCCCACTCGGCATCTAGTCAGCCCAGGGGAGTTCAACTTAACCACGAAGGACACGAAGACAAGCAAACACCGAAGAAAGGGCAGGACGCCCTGACAGCCACCGCCAGGCACGGGATGCTTCTGGAGAAAACCTGCCCTTGGATTGCCTGCGCATTCTGCGCATTCTTCGTATTCTTTGTGCTCTTCGTGGTTACTGCTTTCAGGTACGCCGCCTACTTCTTCAGGCTGTCCCGGATTTCGCGCAGGAGCAGCACGTCCTCGGGCGTCGCCGGAGGTGGCGGAGGCTCGGTATTGCGCAAGCGGTTCACCTGCTTGACCATCATGAAAATGATGAAGGCCAGGATCACGAAATTGACCAAAATGGTAATGAAGCTGCCGTAGGCAAACACCGGCACCTGCGCCTTTTTAAGGGCATCAAGGGTCTGCGGCACACCGGGCGGCACGGTGCCCAGCACGAGGAACAGCCCGGTGAAATCGAGTTTGCCGCCCATGATCCAGGCGACGATCGGCATGATCAGATCGCCAACGACCGACTCGACGATCTTGCCGAATGCCCCGCCGATGATCACGCCGACGGCGAGATCGACAACATTGCCTTTCATGGCAAAGGTTCTGAATTCCTGCAGCATGCCCATTAGCACTCTCCTCTCCTGTTGTTGGTTCGAACACCAGCCCTACAGACGACGCAATCGCTCACCTGCCTCAAACAATGTGGACGCCTGCTTGGCAAAACAGAAGCGCACCACATGATCGTCACGCCCATCCGGATTGAATGCCGACACCGGAATCACCGCGACTCCGGCCGTCCGGGTCAGCCACTCGGCAAATTCCCGGTCGGGCAGATCGGAAATGCGATCATAGCGCGCCAACTGGAAGTAGGTTCCATTGCACGGTAAAAGTTCAAAACCCGAGTCCGCGAGTTGCCCCCGGAAGAAGTCGCGCTTTTCTCGATAGAACTCTGCCAACCCCTCATGACGGCGTGGATCACGCATGTATTCTGCAATCCCCAACTGGCACGGGGTATTGACCGAAAACACATTGAACTGGTGCACCTTGCGGAACTCGTCCATCAGCGCGCACGGCGCAACCACATAACCGATCTTCCAGCCGGTGATGTGGTAGGTCTTGCCGAACGAAGAAACAATGATGCTGCGCGCAGCCAGTTCGGGATGCGTCGCCACGCTGGCATGTCCTTCCGGCGCATACACGATGTGTTCGTACACTTCGTCGGACAAAACCACGATATCGGTACCGCGCACCAATTCGGCAAGCGCTTCGAGATCGGCTGTCCCGAACAAGCTACCCGTCGGATTGTGTGGGGAGTTGACGATGATCAGCCGGGTCTTGGCCGTCAACAGCGCACGCACCGCTTGCCAGTCCGGCCGGTAGTCAGGAAAGGCCAGCGTGGCCACCACCGCCCGCCCGCCAACCGTCTCGATCGCCGGGATATAGCTGTCATACACCGGAGCGAAAACGATGGCCTCATCCCCAGGGCGCAGGAAAGCAGCAATCGCGGTATGAAGGGCCTGGGTTGCCCCTGCGGTGACGGTCACCTCCCTCTCGACATCGTATTCCCGACCATACAAGCCATGTATCTTGCCCGCGATCGTTTCACGCAACTCGGGCACCCCCGCCATCGGCGCATACTGGTTGCGCCCTTGCTGCATGGCCTTCGCCACCGCCTCAAACAAGCTCGAATCGGCCTGAAAATCAGGAAAGCCCTGCGACAGATTGATTGCCCCACATTGAGCGGCAAGCCCCGACATGACCGAAAAAATGGTGGTGCCAACTGCTGGCAATTTTGAGTTCACAGCGACGGAAGATGCGATCATGGGCATTGAAGGACGAAAGGAAGAAAGGCACGGGCCGCTCATCGCCAGCCCGAAATTCAGGGGAGCGACTATGCCCGCCCCCAAGGCGTTCGCCAGTCTAAGGAGCGCCGCGCACTGGCGCAAGCACCGTTCCGGTTTGACACTGTCCCCGACAGCCGCATCACACGCTGGCGTCCGGCAGCCAACGCCATTACCATTACTCTTAATGACGCACAGAAGCGATCGGCGCGCGGGATAACGCGCCCGGCGACTGGCGCGCAGCGACCAACCAGGACTTTTCACGACGATAGGCGCAGGGGCGAAAACCGGAAGACGCAGCGACAATCCCGCACGGGCATTGATCCAACGCGACCCAAAGACTGACACCGCCCAATCCGCACGGCAACACGAGCACACGAACGGCATGAACAATACCCTCTCCGACGAGGAAATCGAACGCTGCACCCTGCACAACCGCAGGGAGATCCTCTTTCAGCTGCGCAGCATGATCAAGCGTGGCGACCGCGTCAGCGTCCTTTTTCAGGAAGGGAAGCAGAGCTTCCTGACTGTACTCATCGACGTTTCCGAAGAGAACAACGCCCTTTATTTCGACGTCGGCGGCAGCCCCGACCTGAACCAAGCCTTTCTGAAAGCCCCGCAAAGCACCTTTTTGACCCATTTTGAGGGCATCCGCCTGCAGTTCTCCGTCGCTCAGGGACGGGAAACCCGCCTCGGCAACGAACGTGTCTTTGCCGTTCCCCTGCCCAAGCACTTTCTCCGCTTGCAGCGCCGGGAGGTCTTCCGGCTGCCTTTGCCGACCAGCAAACCCTATACCTGCCGAATTCGGCGGGGGTCGCCCGAGGAAATCCTGCTTCCGATGCACGATATTTCGGTTGGCGGCGTCGGCTTCCACCTCAGCCAGCAACTCAACTACGAGACGCTCGAGAAACTAGAAAACTGCTGGCTCGATCTCGGTGACAACGGCATGCTGCCGATTACGCTTGAAGTCCGCTACATGAACGCTCTGGAAAGCCGAACGGGCAAGAGCCTCTGGCACCTGGGCTGCCGTTTCGTCGATCTCTCTGCGGCCGCAGAAACGCAAATTCAGCGTTTCATGGCGCGCATCGAGGCCGAACGACGCACGCTTTCGGCTGGATAGCAAACAACAAAGCCCCAATCTCTTGGGGCTTTGTCAGCGGACCAAGGCCGCCCGCAGGTGGCCTCGCAGGAGGCGTGGCACTAAACCCGGAATCTGGCCACCGCCCGATCGAGTTGCTCGGCTGTTTGCAACAACCCCCGCGCCGACTCCGCCGTAGCACGCATGCTGGCACTCGTCTCATCGACCTGGTGTGCGATACGCTCAACCTGCCCGGCAAGCGAGGTACTGGCCTCACTCTGCTCACGCGTCGAGGCCGCAACCTCGCGTACCAGGCCCTGTGCCGAGCGAGAACCTTCGGCAATTTCTTGCAGGAGCCCGCGTGTCTCGCCTGCGGCGGCTGACACCTGTTGCGCTTCGGGCAAGGCTGTATCCATGATCTGTGCCGCATCGAGCGTTTCGCGCTGGATGCGCTCGACCACGCTCGCAATCTCGACCGTCGCCTTCTCGGTGCGTTCGGCGAGGACACGCACCTCGTCAGCAACCACCGCGAAGCCGCGCCCCTGCTCGCCCGCTCGCGCCGCTTCAATCGCCGCATTCAGAGCCAAGAGGTTGGTCTGCCCGGCGATTTCCTTGATCGCAGTCGCGGTATGCGCAACGGCCTGCACGTTGCCGGCCAGCGCCCTTACCCGTTCCGCCGCCCGCCCGACGGTGCCGGACATGGCATCGATATTCGCGGCCACGGCCACCACGCTGCGCTC
>CAZHFS010000043.1:3303-13808 GCA_964531885.1 uncultured Propionivibrio sp. | reverse complement strand
GGCTTGAGGTGAGTTTATCCAGCAATTCGAGGGTTGAAGGATCCGCCCAGTGCATGTCCTCCATGATCAGCAGGAGGGGGGATTGGCGTGCGAGATTAGTCAGGCAGCCGAGCAGAAAAGCGGTTAATCGTTCGCGTTGGATGGGCGGAGGGGCATCGTATTCTGTGGCAATTCGTTCGGGCACCTCGATACCTAAGGCCTGGGCCAGAGGGACGGTGGTTCGGTGCGATGTGCCTTGGCGCATTCGCTTTGCTGCCTGGAAAAACCGGGGGTAGATCTCTTTGTTTGGTGTTTCGGCAAGAAATCGGTGTAAGCCAAGCATCTCCAGAACTGGATAAAACGCGCTGTGGCTGTGATCCGGGGTGCAGCGCAGCGTTTGTACGACTGTCTCTGCGGAGTCGATCTGCGATCTGAAATGGGTAATCAAGTGCGTTTTACCGATCCCCGCCTCGCCGCACACCAGGGCGGTTTCGATACGGCGGGTACGCGCTGTTTGCCAGAAAGCGTGCAATTGAGCCAGTTCGCGGTCCCGGCCAAACAGCTGCTGGGTTGGTTCGGCGAGTGCAGATTGGCTTTCCGCTTCGGGCAGGAGGAAGTACGCCTCCAACGTATCCGGATGTGCGGCATGCGATGGTGGGGGGCAGGGCTGGGTGCGCCAATCTTGGGGGATCAGCGCGCGAGTTTCCTTGCTGACCACGATGTGTTGCCCTGATGCGCGCTGGCGAAGGCTGATGGCCAGTTCGCTGGCCAGGCCTTCCACGTCCGGCAAGGGTGGGTTTTCGGTGCATCGGACACGCGCCGTATGAATGCCGATGCGTGTGATCAGTTTGTCGGAAAAATGGCGGTTCAGGCGCAGCGCGACGGATGATGCCGCCTGCGCGGTTTTTTCCACAGGATAGGGAAAACCAAAATAGGCCAGGAAACCACAGCCATGGATGCGGACGAGATGTCCTGCATGCTCGCCGACGAGGCGTGAACAGTCGGCAAACAGCACCTCGTGGTCCAATTCCTTTGGCTGGCCTTCCGTTGTGTGGCGCGGCGCCAGCAGGCAGTTGAGCACACTGACTTGCCGCATCTCGCTGGGCTGAGCGCTGGTGTTTGGTCGTGGCTGTTCCTCGTTTGGGAGGGTGGCTGTTCGTGCCGATAAAGCCTGACCGTTGCGGATTTTTTCAGCCAGGACTTGAGTTTCTTTTTCCGGGGCGAGTTCGATTTCGGTCCGTAAGGTGATTGCGAAGGCTTCGAATGCGCCAAGCGCCGCGCCTCTTTGCCCTGTTTGGGCGAGCAGGCGCATGGTTCGACGCAATGCATCTTCGTTCAAGGGGTCGAGGTTGAGCAATTGGCGGCTGTACAGCAGGGCCTTGTCTTCGCGACCATTCTCTTCCTGGCAGATAGCCAGTCGAGTCAGCATCAAGCGCATGCGCAGTCGCAAGGCCTCCTGCTGCAGCCCTTTCCATTCGGCAAAATCAGAGCAACCAGGCAGTTCGAATTGCGCCATGAACTCGCCGCGATAGAGTTTGACGACTGCTTCGACAGTTTCCAGGCAACGCACACAAGTCTTATCGCAATGAGGGTCCTGGCATGGCGGTAACGCGTCGGTGAAAGCCTGGCTGTCAACTTCGATTCCGGAACTGGGGATGAATCGAACGGATTCGCGGTCGGCTTCGAAAAGCTGCGGACTCAATTCGCCGAGCGCCTGGGTGCAGCCTTTACGTAGATCGTGGAGCACCAGGCGAAGGTTACCCAAGGCGGCCTCGCGCTCAAGTTCTGGCCAGAACATGCTGGCCAGGGCGTGCCGCGAATGTCGCCGGTTACTTTCAACCGCGAGGAAGGCGAGAAGAGCGCGCCCCTTCTCGTAAGCGATGCGGAAGGGCTGATCGTTGGCTGTGATCGAAACGCCGCCTAGCAATCGAATCGAGATCAAAGGCATCAATCTATCCATACGGACATCGGCAAATCGGCTGAGTCATTAACGTTGAACACTCTTTGCTGAGCAGGTGGTGTGGCCGTAAAAACCCTCTCAGGCATATGAGGCGTGGTCGATAGAATCTTGCGAGACGACCAGATTGTTTTTTATGAATGATTACAGAGCTTGCTCATCGAGAAAAGTGACAAGGCAAATCAAGCGCTTCTTTTGTGTGACTTTGTGCACACAGATGTAACAAGGATTGCGCATGATGTAGCGTTTTGTAACGGCTTTCTAACGATAAATGCTTAGGCTGGCAGAGACCGAGCTTATTTATTGCGAACAATTATGCGGGGTGGATTATGAACAAGATCTTCAGCATCGTCTGGAACCGTGCTCGCCAAGCATTGATGGTGACAGGGGAAAACGCCAAGTGTGCGGTGAAGACTTCATCCACTTTGCGCCCGGGGTCACGCCGGGCTGCCGCTTGGCAGCGGCGGGTTCAGCGCGTTCTCGCTGGCCTTGCCATACTCTTCCCTGGGCTCTTGTTGGCACAGACCGTGATCGTGACTGACGGCCGGACGCAGACGACTGTCAGCAATCCGAGTGCCAAAGTCTCGAACGTGAGCACAAAGACGACCTCTGGGGTCAATGCCTTCAACTCGTTCGCCACATTCAAGGTGGGGCAGGGCGATACGGTTAACCTGATCGTCCCGAGTCAGTCGACCAACCTGATCAACCTGATCAGCGGAGGGCAGCGCGCGGAGATTCATGGTCTCCTCAATTCGATCAAGAATGGCCAGATCGGCGGCAACGTCTGGTTCGCGAGTCCGAGCGGCTTCCTGGTCGGGAAGACTGGCGTGGTCAATGTCGGCAGCCTTACGGTGGCAACACCGACGCAGAAATTCGTCGATGATTTCTTCATCAGCGGAAGTCCGGATGAAGGCTCAGTGAGCCTGCTCCTAGGACGTCGCGCGCCACGCAACAAGGACGGGCAGATCACGATTGCCGGCGTGGTCAATGCCATCGAGGGCGTTTCCTTGAGCGCCGGGGCGATCAATGTTGCTGGCTCGATCTACAGTGGAGCCTCTTTCCTCGGTACAGCGCCCGATTTTTCCGATGTGGTCAATATGACCGGGATGGTTGCCGGCAGTGGTGTGGTGATTCGCGAAGGGCGTATCGAGATCGTTGCGGAAAGTGATACCGGCGGTACGGTCAATGTTGCCTTGAACCAGGCTACCCTCAAGGGGGGGGAGATTGCGATTCGGGCGAGCAGTAAGGAGTCGGCCTCTCTCTTGCCGATCTTGGCGCCGAACGCCAAAGCTCTCGTGAACATCGACGCCTCAACGCTTGAAGCCAGCAAAGGGGGGATCTCGCTCTCGGCGGATGCCTCAGTCAATGCCTCATCGTTGTCAATCTCTCCATTGTCTACCATCGTATCCAATAGCGAAGCCTTGGTGGGCGTTACCGGTGCTTCGACATTCAGTGCGAGTGGCAATGTCGTTCTGGAGGCCAACTCCACGGTGAATAGCAAGGCCGTCGCCGCGACTCCCGATCTGATCAAGCTGCCGGGCGATGCCGGGGTGGCGATTAACGTCATCACCAGCGCAGCCTCTGCGGTCATTGGTGGCGAGACAACTGTCGACGCTGGCGGTGCGCTGAGTATCGCAGCGAAGAACAAGGTAACGGCCGAGGCCCGGGCCGATGCTTCGGCGACCGGTTCAACGTCGGCCGGCGGGACGCTGGCCCTAAACGAAATCAATACCACGACCCGTGCCGGCATCACCGATAACGCGGAAGTGAAGAATTCCGCCGCGATTAATCTGAGCGCCGAATCCGAGCACCGGGTCACAACGAACGCTAAAGCGGCGGCCAATGGCGCCCAGAAACAGGAAGCAGGCAAGAGCAGTCAGACCGAGGATGCGCTCGGCAAGTACAAGGACCAGGCGTCGACCAGTGAGGGCGGCGTCAACGTTGCGGCAGCGGTGGCGATTGCCAACGTCAACAGCACGACGGAAGCAAGCATCAGCAGCAAGAAAAAAATAGCCAGCAGCGGCAAGGTGGAGGTGGTCAGCAAGGCGTTGACCAAGATGAGCACCGTTGCCGACGGCAGTTCGGCCGGCGGCGGAACGGGGATTGGGGCGGCGGTGGCAATCAACGTCGGCGTTTCCAGCAACCGCGCGAAGATTGCCGATGGCGCGCTGGTTACGGCGCAAGGGGTTGCCGTTCAAGCGCTCATGCCCGACGGTGAAACCAATACTTACCTCGCAGACGCCAAGAGCGGTGCCGGCGCGAGCAATATCGGGGTTGCTGGAGCGCTCGCCGCCAACGTCGTGGTCAATAGCACGCAGGCTGCGATAGAAGGTGACCTCGACAAAAGCGGTAAAGGGGCTGAAGTCGACGTGGGCGGTGGCGATCTTCAGATCGTAGCTTTACAGTCGGGCAAGAGCGAGGTTGTTGCCGCCGCCGACGTACAGGTGACTCCCCCCAGCAGCGGGACGTCGGGAGGGGCTTCCGGCACGGGTACGACGGGTGGTGCGGGCGGCACCGGTGGAACTGGGTCTTCGGGCGGAAAACTCGGCATCGGCCCTTCGGTGGCCGTGAATGTGGCCGTCAATCAGGCAGAAGCCTTGATCGGTGATGACGCTTGGGTAACAGGCGGCAAGGATGCGACGGTAAAAGCCACCGGTGAGTATGAACAGAGCACGACGGCCAAGGGGGGCGCAGCTGGCGCGTCGGCCTCCATTACGCCGGTTGCCGCGGTGACGGTGGGCGTCAATACGACCACGGCGCGTCTGGGCAAGGGGCAACAGCTTTCCTTGCTGGGCGATCTGACGGTGCAGGCGACACAGAAGAGTTTGAGCTCAACAAGCGCCGAAGGCGCGACCCAGGGTGACAAGATTGCCGTGGGCGCCTCGCTGGCGCTCAACACCAGTACCGATACGGTGGTTTCCCGTGTCGAGCGCAACGTCGAGGCGGATGGCAAGATCGCCATCGAGACCCAATCGACGGCGCAGAGCAGTGCCACGGCCAAGGCCAGCGCCAGTGGCGGACAAGGCGCCGACGAAAACGGTGACGCCCCTGCCGATGCGGGCGGGGAAAAGCAGACCGTCGACAAACAGGTCGAGAAACAGAATGCGTCGGCCAAGCGGGCCGGTAGCGTCAAGGGAACCCAAGCCAAGGACTCGCTCAACGATCCGGATGCTACGCAATCGCCAAAAGCTGAAACGAGTGAAGGCGGGATTGCCGTGGCTGCGGCCATTGCCGCCAATATCCAGACCGCCAATGCGCTGGCTGAAGTTGGACCGGGTGTGACACTCAAAGCGGGAGGGGAGACCAAGGTAACGAGTGTTGCCCACACCGATGCCAAGGCCTCGGCCGATGGGAGCCAGGTCAACAACGGGGGGACGGATGTCGGTATCGGTGCGGCGGTTGCACTGAATGTGGGGATCTCGAACAATCGTGCGATTCTGCGCGACAACAGCACCGTCGAAGCCAAGAGCGTGGTCGTCAGCGCCACGATACCTACGGGTGAAACCAATGAATTTGGCGCGGATGCCAAGAGCGGTGCCGGGGCGGGCAAGGTTGGCCTGGCCGGGGCATTGGCCACCAGTGTGGCAGTCAATACCACACAGGCGCTGGTTGAAGGCGACAAGGATAAGAGCGGCTCCGGAGCGATGGTCAAGGCCGGTACCGGCGATCTGCTGATCAGCGCCAGTAATGTGACAAGCAATGTCGTCACGGCAGGCGCCGAAGTCGAGGTGACGCCCCCCGCCGGAGGAACGGCCGCCGGTGGTACAAGTGGCTCAACAGGGACAGGTACGTCCACCGGAAGCGGAAGCACGGGAACCGGCGGGGCTGGCAGCACCGGGTCAGGCAGCAGTGGTGGTGTGGGCGTTGGTGCCTCGGTCGGCGTAAACGTCGGAGTGAATACCATACAGGCGGAAATCGAAGACCAGGCCGCGGTCTCCGGCAAGGGGAACGTGACGCTAGAGGCCAGAGGCGAACATCTGCAAACGACCGAGGTCACGGGCGGCGCGCAGGGCGCCAGTGTGTCCTTTACGCCCGTGGCGGCGGTCACGGTTGGCGTGAATACCACGATCAGCCGTTTGGGCGCTGGCGCAGAAATGAAGGTAGGCGGCGACTACCGCAGCATGGCCGAACAGAAAAGCGAAAGCACGTCGACGGCAACCGGTCAGACACAAGGTGAAAAGCTGGCGATTGGCGCCTCGTTGGCGCTTAATACCAGTGTGGATACGGTCAAGTCGTCGATTGAGCGTGACCTTGATGCCGGCGGGGGCGTGACGGTCGAAGCAAAGGGAGTTGCCAAGAGCAGCGCCACCGCCACGGCCAGTGCCGCAGGCGGTCAAGGCGAAACCGAAAGCGGGGATGCGCCCAAGGATGCCAAGGGCAACACGCAGACGGTCGATAGCCAAGTGGCGGCGCAAGGCGCAGGCGCACGCAAGGCCGGCAGCGGGGCGGACAAGAACAAGCAACTGGCGGCGACAGAGACCCAACCTGCGCCGAAGGCCGAAACGAGTGAAGGGGGGGTGACGGTTGCCGCCGCGATCGGCGTCAATATCGAAACGCAGACGGTTAGTGCCGAGATCGGCAAAGGGCGCTCAATCAAGAGTGGCGGCGCTACCAAAGTTGCCTCGCAAGCCCAGACGGGTGCGTCGGCCAAGGCTGACGGTAGCCAGACCAATTCAGGTGGGACGAGCGCTGGGATTGGCGCCGCCGTCGCGCTGAATGTGGCTGTATCGACCAACCGCGCAGTAATCGGCGACAACAGCCGGGTTGAGGCCAATGGCCTTGAGGTGAGCGCCACGATGCCGGCTGGGGCAAGCAACGAATTCGGCGCTGACGCGAAGAGCGGTGCCGGGGCCAGCAAGGTCGGCCTTGCCGGGGCGCTGGCGGTCAATGTGGCGGTCAATACCACCCAAGCACTGATCGAGGGCGATAAGGACGCATCGGGAGCCGGCGCCACGGTGAATGCCGGAACCGGTGACGTACGGATCGAGGCGAGCAGTATCAATGCCAGCACGGTTAAAGCAGGCGCTGACGTCAAGATGACGCCGTCGGCAGGAGGTACAGGGACAGCTACCGGGACGGGCACGGGGGGAACGACAGGGACAGGTACGTCCACCGGAACAGGGACTGGTACGAGTACCGGTGGCAGCAGCGCGGTGGGTGTGGGCGCCTCGGTCGGGGTGAATATCGCGGTCAATACTACGGAAGCGATGATTGAGAAGGATGCTGTGTTCTCCGGCGGCAAGGATGTGATCCTGCAGGCCGTCGGCGAGCATCGGCAGACAACCGAAGTAAGCGGTGGGGCAGCGGGCGGAAAAATCAGTCTGACGCCCGTGGCGGCGGTGACCCTTGGCGTCAATACGACGACGGCCGCCCTCGAGACAGCAAAAACCGGTGATCCGGGGCTCAAGATCTCGGGCAAGTTCAGCGCGCTGGCGGATCAGAAGAGCGAGACGACGACCAGTGCGGCGGGTGCCACGCAGGGCAGCAGTTTTGCGCTGGGCGCTTCACTGGCCCTCAATACGAGTGTCGATACGGTAACGGCGAGTGTTGACCGAGATCTCGACGCGGCGGGTAGCGTGGCGGTCGAAGCCAAAGGGTCGGCCAAAAACAGCGTGACGGCCAAGGCCAGCGCGGCAGGTGGCCAACCCACCGGAGCGAACGGCGAAACCCCGAAGGATGCGAAAGGCAACGAACAAACCGTCGATAGCCAAGTCGCGGCGCAAGGTGCGTCTGCCCGCAAAGCCGGCGGTGCAGCCGGTTCAGGGGCCGGTAGCAAGCTCGGAACGACCGCTTCGGGTGCACCGAAAGCCGAAACGAGCCAGGGTGGCGTAAGCGTGGCCGCAGCGATTGGCGTGAATGTCGAGACGGCCACCGTGACGGCCGAGATCGGCAAGGGGCGCAAGGTCAAGAGCGGGCTCGACACCAGGGTGGCCTCGGAAGCGCAGACCGCCAACTCTGTGCTGGCTGAGGGTAAGCAAGTGAGTAGTGCCCAGACCAAGGCAGGCGTGGGTGCCGCCGTGGCGCTGAACGTGGGCCTGACGACCAACCGCGCGGTGATTGGTGACAACGCAGAGCTAGCGACGAATGGATTGACCGTAAGCGCGACGATGCCTGCGGGTACGAAGAACACCTCGAGTGTCGAAGCGATCAGCGGTGCCGGATCGAGCAACGTCGGGCTGGCCGGGGCGTTGGCGGTGAATGTGGCGGTCAACACCACGCAAGCGCTGGTTGAAGGTGACAAGGACAACTCGGGCAAGGGCGCTTCGGTGAATTCCGGGAAAGGTGACGTGTTGATCGAGGCCGGGCTGGCTTCCGACAATACCGCCAAAGCCAGCGCCCATGTGGCGAATGTGAGTGGTACAGGCAGTGGTACCGGAACAGGAACAGGGGCTGGCACTGGCTCAGGTGGAACGGGAACGGGCGGAGCCAGTGGGACTGGTGGTACGAGCGCCTCGGTCGGGATTGGCGCTTCACTCGCCGTCAATGTGGCGGTCAATACGGCACAGGCCGAGATCGAAGACAAGGCGATTCTGGAGGAAGGCAAGGCACTGACTGTCCAGGCCAAGGGCGAACACAAACAAACCACGACCGCGGTTGGTGGCGCCAAGGGCGGACAAGGCAGCATCAACATCACCCCACTGGTAGCCGTTTCCGTTGCCGCCAATACGACGAAAGCGCGGGTTGGCACACTGGGCACACCCGGCGACGGGCTCGATCTCTCGGGCGGCCTGATGATCAAGGCCGAACACGAAAATTCCGTCAATACCACGGCGACCGGCCAGACGGTCGGCGATGTGGCCTTCGGGGCATCGCTTGCCGCGACGGTGGCCATCGACCATGCGATCGCCGAGCTTGAGCGCGATGCCAGTGCGGCGGGTCCGATCGAGTTGTCGGCTAAATCGACCGATTCCTTGCTCACAGTGGCAACAGCCAGCGCCAAGGGCGCAAAACAGCCTACCGTACCGGGCAGCGGGACAGGAGGAACTGCCGGCGGATCTGGCAGTGGCAGCGGGACCGCAGCGGGCGATCCGCCAAAGGGAGAATCGGTCGACGATCAGAAGGAAGATCAACTCAAGTTCGCCACGGGCCGTCATGCCGCCGCGAACAAGATCAATACGACGACTCCGGCTGCAGAAACGCCTGAGGTGAACAAGAACGACGTTCCTGCAACAAATGCCGCCAGCAAGCCGAATCCGACGGGCACACCGGGCGGGAATAACACCGGCCAGCAGAAAGAGGGCAAGAAAAAGGTCAGCGTGGCTGCCGCGATCGGCGCAACCGTCGCTGAAAACCAGGCCATTGCGCGCACTGGTAGCAACATTACGCTGAAGACCAAGGGCGATTTGGGCCTCAAGGCCGAGACGCACACCAATTATTCGACCCGGTCGAGCGGCGAAGCCGTTTCCGACGACATCGGGATCGGCGCGGCGGTGGCGGTAACCGCCACGCGCAACACGACTCAGGCAACGCTAGGTTCGGGTAATACGGTCAGCGAAGCCAAGGACATCAACGTCACGGCGCAAGCCGAGCAGAACCGCGACGGGCGTTTTGCCAGTGCCGACATGGCGGCGGAAGCCGTTTCGGGCGCGAGCGGCGGCGAAGTGGCCGTGGCCGGCGCCCTGGCTGTGGTCCTCAATGAAAATGAAACCCGCGCCTCGATCGACGAGGGCGCACTGATCGGCACAGCGCTCAAACCCGTCGGCCATGTGACGGTGCAGGCCGACGAGACCACGCATCTTGCCGCCCAGGCGCGCGCTGGCGCGTTGGCCAAAGGATCGCAAGGGCAGGGCGGTCAGGGTGGCGGAGAGGCCAAAGCCGGCGTCGGCGCGTCGTTTGCCGTTCTCATGGCTCGCAACACGACGCGAGCCGCTTTGGGTTACGACAGCGTTGGCAGTTCGCTACTGCCGACGGTGATGCATGCAAGCTCTCTGACGGTGGGCGCCACCAAGCATCGCATCGACATGAAGGCGCCAAGTTTTGCCGATGTGAAGAACCTCAAACTGGAGGCCTTTGATCCCTCGACCTATCTCTCCTCACATAACTATTACACCGAAGCGATTGCTGGCGCCGCAAGCAAGGGTAACGCTGCTGTTTCTGGGGCATTGGCCGTCAATGTGTTCAGCAATGTGACCGATGCTTCGATTGGCGATGGCGTCACCGTGACAACCTATTCGAGTCAGCCGCAGGCGGTTCCTGGCACGCCGAACCCAGAACAATTGGGTATCAGCGTTGCGGCCAAGTCAGACACCAATGCCGTTTCGCTCGCCGGTGCCGTGGCTGGAGCGAAGAAGGCCGGGGTCGGCCTGACCAATACCGATATCGTCAATTTCGACAAAACCCTGGCTACCGTTGGCAAGGCCTCCACGCTGGATGCACGCGGCACGGGTAATGGCGCGAAACTGTCTGCCGAATCGCAGCAAGTCCTGGCCAATATCGGCGTGAGCGGTGGGGTGGCGACACAAGGATCAGGCGTGGGTGGCGTTCTCGGGGTGATCGTAACCATGAACGAGGTCGCTGCGCGCGTCGGCGATGGCAGCAGCATCAGTTCGCAAGGCGACACTACCGTCAG
>CAZHFS010000043.1:0-3203 GCA_964531885.1 uncultured Propionivibrio sp. | reverse complement strand
GCCGGCGCGGTTTCGGTCAATGCGATGTTTACCGACACACAGGCCAGGGTTGGCAGGGATGTGACGATCAGTGCGGATGATGTCAGCCTGACCGCCCGTGACGATACCGTTGTGGTTGGTGTGGCAGGCGGCGGGGCCGGTGGCGGTAAAGTAGGGGTTGGCGCAGCGCTCGATACGACTATTCTTGGCAAGAAGGTCAAGGCAACGATCGCCGACGATGTCGCTGGCGGAACGCTTGGCAAGATCACCGCTCGCAAGAATGTGCTGGTCGAAGCGACTGCCAGTGAAGTGTTGACCTCAACGACACTTGGCTTCGCCGGCGGCGGCAAAGTTGGCGTGGGTGGCGCGGTTTCGATTGGGGTCGCCACCAACGAAGTTGAAGCGCGTATCGGAAATAACGCCCGGGTCGATGCCCAGGGCAATGTAAAGATCAATGCCGAGGACGATATTACGGCGGTGTTGACCTCTGCCGGCGGCGGGGCAGGTGGGAATGTTGGCGTAGGCGGCTCGCTCGCTGTGGCCACCCTACTGGGCAGCACCAAGGCCACCATCGGCGATGGCGCCGAAGTCAATGCGCGTGGTCTGGGGGATGCGGCAAGCGTTTATAGCGGCGAGAGTGTCAGCGAAACGTTGAAGAAGGTCGATAACCCGGCAGACAACCTCAATTTCGCAATCAAGAAGACCGAGTTGGCCAAGGGCTTGTCGGTCACGGCCTACCGCCGCGACAAACTGATCACCACGGCGGTGAGCGGCGCCGGCGGCGGAACGGCGGGGGTTGCGGCGACCGTGTCGGCTAATGTAATCGCCGGGAATACCGAAGCCTCGATCGGGCGCAATGCCAAGATCAACGAGAACAACGACACCGCTGGCGTCGACCAGCAAGTGCGTGTCAAGGCCATTGCCGATACCCTGCTGATCGACACGGCGGGTGGTGTGGCTGGCGGTGGTTCAGCCGGAGTCGGTGCGGGTGCTAACGTTGGTGTCATTGCCAAGACGACAACCGCACAGATTGGCAAAGGGACATCGATCAAGGCCAAGAAGGCTGTCGAACTCACGGCGACCTCAAGTGACCTCAGCTTTACGACCACCATCGGTTTTGGCGGTGGCGGTAGTGCTGGCGTGGGCGGCGCAGTCGGTGCCATCGGTGTGGACAACAAGACTCGCGCTATCGTCGAGGATGGCACGAGCACCAGTGATGCGGCCAAGATCTCGGTTTCAGGCGGTAATCTGGAAGTCGATGCCAACAACTTCGCTTCGTCGTGGCTGCTTTCCGGCGCAGGAGCAGGCGGCGGCGCAGCCGGCGTGGGTGCCTCGGTATCGGTCGGTGTCAATAGCACGGAAACCATCGCGCGTATCGGTAACTATGCTGAGGTGAATGCCAGCGGCACGACCCATGTGCACGCCGACTCCATGGAGAACGTGAACACGATTACGGCGGCCGGCGCCGGTGGCGGATCGGCAGGCGTTTCCGGCAGTTTGGCGGCTAACGTTATCGTATCCAAGACCGAAGCATCGATCGGCGACTACGCCAAGGTCAACCAGGCGGCGCCGGGACAAACGGTTGATGTGCAGGCCAGCGACCGTATCGTTTCCGTTGCCGTGACCGGTAGCGGTGCGGGAGGTGGTGCGGCCGGTGTTGGCATCGCGGCCAACGTGACCGTTGCGCTCAATACCACCTCCGCCTATATCGGCAGTGGGGCAGAGGTCAGCGCCGAACAGGATGTACGCGTCGACGCCAAGTCGGAGAAATACGTCAACTCCGCCACCGTGGCGGGGGCCGGCGGGGGCGCGGCCGGGGTGGCCGGTGCGGTGTCGGTGATCGCTGTGGGTTCGCTGCTTGACGGGGATGCCAACAGCGGCCTGACCACCAAAGATGGCAGCGGCAATTCGTCAAGTGTCCAGTCGCAAATGGACGGCCAGACCGGCAAGAGCCAGGTTGGCGATCTGATGGGCGATACCGCCCAGGCGAAGGAAACCAAGAGCGAACTCGATGGGCGCATGGCTTCCTTGAAGGTGGGCGATGCGATGGGGGCGAGCGCCAAGGTGCCGCTCAAGAACACGCAAGCCTTCATCGGCCCCAACGCCAAGGTGAAAGCGAAACGCAATGTCGAGGTTAAGGCAGAGGACAAGACACAGGCCATCATGATCGCCGGTGCTGGTGCGGGCGGTGGCGCCGCAGGTGTGGCAGGTACGCTGGGTGTGGCCCTGATCCGTGATTCGGCTGAGGCATTCATTGCCGACGGTGCGCGGGTTGATGCCGGGCAGAAGCTGCAAGTCGCGGCACGCACCACAGACGATGTGTATAACGTTGGCTTGACCGGTAGCGGTGCCGGGGCTACCGACGTCGGTGGCTCGTTGACGGTCAACGTCGTTAAATCGACAACGTCGGCGTACATCGGCGCAGCCGAAATCAACAAGGCCGAAGGCGATGCCTTTGGCGCGGCGCAGGCGGTCGAGGTGACCGCCGACAGCAATAGCACATTGGTGAGCGCAGCGGGTTCCGGCGGCGGTGCCGGGGCCGCGTCGGTGGGCGGCGTGGCGAATGTCAATACACTGCTCAAGACGACGCGCGCCTTCATCGCCCGCGGTGCGGACGTGGCGGCCGATACCAATGTCGAGGTGGCGGCCCGGTCCGCGCAGAACATTGTCGGCGCCGGCGTTTCGATCCGGGGTGCGGGCGCTGCGGCGGTGAGCGCCGTGGCTTCGGTTAACGTGGTGGCCAACACGACCGAGGCCTACATCGGTGCCGAACGCAACGATAGCGACAAGCGTGCGACGACGGTTGATTCCGACGGCAACGTCAAACTGGCGGCGACCGACGATACCTTGCTGATCGCGGTGTCGGCGGTCGGCAACGGTGCAGGCGCGGCTGGCGTCGGGGCCAACGTTGGGGCCAACGTGGTGAAGAGCGAAACCCGGGCCTATGTGGGCGAGAACGCCACGGTCAATGCGCGCGGCGAAGCCGCGGCAGTCGAGAATTACACTGGGGGCATCGATTACACCAAGGCCGCTCCGCTGCCTTCTGCGCCCAGTGAGGCGCCGAACGGTGGTCAGCTTGACCTTGACCGCGATGGTAAGAGCGATGGCAGCCTGAACAACGGAGCTTCGTTTACCGTCACGGCGGACGGTAAAGATGGGTCGGGTAGCGGCAGTGGTAGCGCCAATCCGACCGAACAGCAGTCGAACGGACGGAGCATTGCCGG
>CAZHFS010000042.1:0-13971 GCA_964531885.1 uncultured Propionivibrio sp. | reverse complement strand
CGATGCCCTGGCCCGCGAACTCAACACCGCCGCCGCCAGGTTCAGGCTCTGAGAGCGCGCCATGTCTTGCCGCACCACTTACGGTCATCGCTTACCAAGCATTTTGCTCGTAATGCTTTCCCTGTGCGTAGGTGGAGCACAGGCCGAGCCGCAGGTCTCCGATCTTCCTGAGTTGAGGCTGACCACCGGCGAATGGCCTCCCTACACCTCGGCAGCCATGCCGCAAGGAGGCTGCCTGACCCCGATCGTCGCCGAAGCCGTCCGCCGCATGGGCTACCGTCCCCGCATCGAGTTCTACCCGTGGCGACGTGCGGAGGAAATGGTTCGCTTAGGAGAAGCCTTCGCGGCCTTCCCTTACGCGGCATCACCAGAACGTGAACGCAATTTCAGCTTTTCTGAACCGTTATGGATGACGCGTACCGTCTTCTTCTACGACAAAGAACATTATCGCGGCCCGAAAAGCTGGAAAAACCTGGAGGACCTCGCGCCCTTCCGCCTGGGCGGATTGCTCGGCAGCTACTACGAACCCGCATTGCGGGGCAACGGCCTGTCGGTCGAATACGTCGCCACCGACGAACAGAACTTCCGCAAACTGCACGCGGGCCGGATTGACCTTGTACCGACCGACGAACTGCAAGGCTGGTGGATGCTCGACAAACTGTTTCCTGAGCAAAAGGACAGAGCCCTTTTCGATACGTTGATCCCCGGCTATCAAAGCGCGCCGGTTCGCCTCATGATCGGCCGCACTTCCGCTGGCGCAAACACCCTGACCCTAACCCTCGCTTTCAACAATGCCCTGAGCCAACTCAAGGACAGCGGGTTCGTCGCCCAAACCATGGCCGCCTGTATCGCACGTGGGGCATCCGCTTCGAAGTAACCCTTCTTACCGCAACGTCTCCGCTCTGCCATGCCCGCAGGCGGTGGCGCGCGGCCGCACTTTCTCCAGAGGAAAACACCGCACCCGATTCGGGTTGCCTCGTCTCGGCCACTGCCCCGCAGAGGCCTTCAAGCGCCCAATGGCGAACCAACCACCGCCAGTCCCATCCGGGATGTCCGAACGGCAGACTGCTCCATTTGGTATATACCGGCACCCGGCAACATCTACCCACAAAGAGCACAGTTAAAGACCGGATTGCAGATTTTGGAGTACGCCCGCCAGAAACTGCGCAAACGCGACCATCCTGGCCAGCGAACGGCGCAAACTGATCGACGCCGTTCGCTTCCATTTTCCAGGAGATTACGCCCGCACCAAGCTCTTGACGGAGGCCACCAGGGCATCATCCCCCCGTTCGACCCAGATCTGATGCAGCCGCTTGACGCTGGCCTGCGAGAACAAATAGTTGCGGAAAGAATTGAAGGGCTTGCCCTCAAGATCCTTGTCGCTCATACCGTATTCGACCCGCGCAATGCTGGTCAGCTTGGTCACCATCCACTGGGCGGCCGGCGAAGTCAGAACGTAGTCATGATCGCCAAGATGAGCGATGAAACCTTCCTGCCGGCGCGGCAAGGGCAAGGTCTTGCCATCGGCGGCAAGCAGGCCGAGGCGCACCGGATCCACGCCGTTCATGATCGAAGCTGCCTTGAGCCAGCCAACCACCTCGGCTTCCTGCGCCGGGAAGCCAGGATGCATATGGCAGCAGGCGATGGACACAATGAGCTCTGCCGGCAACTTGCGATAGATCGCATCGGCAAGGCTGAGGGTATGGTGGCAACCAGTCCCGGCGATAGGGCTTTCCGGGAAGCAACTCGCATCCGCATTCCACTGGAAGACCCACGGCTTTTGCGCATCGTGGATCATCGCCGCTGCAACGATCAGATCACGGTTCATGCGATAGCCGTAGAACTGCTCGTACGCGTCGTAAATTCCGAGCGCCGTTTTCAGGAACACCGCAACGTGCGTCACCAAGCCACCGGGGTAGGCGTGATGGCTTTTCCAGCCACTGCCAGGGGCTTCAGCAAACGATTGAACGTTTCTGTCCGGGCCGGCGCAGCGCGGCAGGAACTGCTCGTAGGTGGCATCGCTCTTGAGGTAGCCGGCAGCGACAAGCTCTTTCTTGACCGCTTCCTTTTCAACGTCGGTCGGATAGAGCGCCATGATCTTCGGGGTAGGATTTTTCAGGCACTCGAGAGCAAACTGCCGCCAACTGGCGTTCCCGATCATGCCGCAACTCTTGATGAGATAGTCGTACCCCGTCTTGACCATCGCCGACTTGCGCGCCATCTCGCCCGGCGTCAGATTCACGCACTCCTCAAGTGAAATCGGGCCGGTGGGCAGGGTAGGTTTGGCCTCGGCAAGGCCTGGCATCAATCCCGCCACGCCCAGTGCGGCAGCCGATGCCGTTGCCGTTTTCAGGAAATTGCGACGTCCGGTATGCGAACCTTCTTCGATACTCATGCCACTCTCCTTTGCGGATGGTTATTAAGAAGCTGTTACTGAATTCAGGTGGCACCGGGCCTCCCCCGCGCCGCCGAGTGGCGGGCGGAGGGGCTGAAATGCCGGATGAAGGGGATACTTGCCTAGAGTTTGTCCGGAGCGCTGGCTTCGCCGGAGTAATCGGCAAAATCGACCGCATGGTTGCGGTAGTTGTCGCCAGAGTGATAACCGGCAGCCTGGCTGAAGCTGCCGCGCGTCCAGTCGACCAGCGTGTTCCAGCGCTTGCTCGTTCCGGCCTCAAGCAGGTACTCATGGATCACCGGTACGCTGCTGGCGCTCCGGTTGAGATCGGACTGCAGTTCGCTGACGATGCGCACATAACGCGCCTTGCCAAGCGCCTTGAGGTCGATGCTCTTCTCACCGGATACCAGGGTGAAGCGCTGCGACGATTTGACCTTGCTCTGGTTATCGGAGGTTTGCACCGTAACCACCACCCTCGCCTTGCCTGAGAAATCGGCCTTGTAGCGCAAAGCATTGGGCCGGTCAGTCACCTCCACCCACTCAGTAGTATGGGTTCCTTTGGTGATGAGATTCGCCGGGTCAAAGTCGAGCCAGATCCGGAGGTGCTTGGCGGAATCGTGCGCTGCCGTCGGATTGGCACGGATGGCATCATTTTCCGCTGCCGAAATCTTGCTGGTATAGAAACGGACCTGCGAGATCGCCCCAGGCAGCATGGTGTAGTACAGGCCGCGACCACGCTGTTTAAGGATCGTATTCTTGAAGCCATGCCCGATGCGCAATGGCGTCCCTTCCCAGTTCCGCACCGGCGCGTCGCCGAAAGCGGGCTTCTCCACGCCAGCACTGCGGAAACCGTTCTGGTACGAGTCACCGCCCGACTTGAAGTCGAAGGCACTGGTGTACTGTACCCAGGTGTCCTTCTTGATACCGGCCTTGGGATCGCTGCTGTCGTTCCACTGGAATTCGCCGTTATCGTCTTCGAAGCACAGTCCGTAAGTAACCTTGCCCGTCTCGCGCACAGCGATACGGAAGAGATACGGGGTTCCCCAGCCGAGGTTGATGCCCTTGAACATCAGCGGGTTGTGGTCTGCCGGCACACCCTTGCCATCGGTATAGGGCTCGACGAGTTCGGTCAGTCCGCCTTTGGTCGTTCCGGCGCCGGGCAGATTGGCCCACACCATCCCGGTAGCGGCGTCAGTCACCTTGTAACCGCCCTTGTCGGGAATTTCGATGTAGTCGCGCTTGCCATCGAGGATCAGGGTCGTCCGCCCCTGCTCATCCGTGCCAAGCTCAGGCGCCCCATGGATCAAGCCGTAGTTGCCATTGCCCGACTTGTCCTTGACGATCGGGATACCGCGGATTGCGCCATCGATGAATACTTCCTCGGGCTTGGCATTGCCGATCGCGACCTTGTAGGTACCGGCCTGGTCGAAGACATGCTTGAACTCGGCCGTTTTGGTCTCGCCAGCCTGCAGGCTGTACTTCTTGCTGGCCACGACTTTACCGTCGATGCTGAAATCGGCGCTCGCCACGCCAGGCTCGTTGCCGATGTTCTTCACATCGGCTTTGATGTACAGCACATTGTGCTTCACATCGCTGACGGCCCCGTCGCCCAAACGCGTGCGCAGCTTGGCAAAATCAAACGTCGCCTTGCGGAACAGCACGTTAACATCGACCGCTTTACCGGCCAGCGTTAATTTGTGCGCCCCCAGTTCAGCCAGGGGAAGTTCGCCTTTGAGGGTGGCCGACTTACCCGGCTCGAGCAAGGTCACATTACCGTTGATCTGGTAGAGATAACGCTTCTTGCCATTGTCTTCAATCGGCAAAACCGCGGCAGCAAGTCCCTTCCCTTCATTCTTGACCACGGCGGAGACGGTAACGCTGCCGTTGCTCAGGATCTCGGTCGGTGAAATCGTCACATCCGACCACGACAGCTGCTGCTTGTCCTTGGCGATCTGAGTGGTATTGACGAGTTCAGCCGTTTCGCTGGCATGGTTGTTGACCGTCATGAGGCCTGCGGCCGCATCGAGGTCAATGACGATATAACCGCCCTTCTTGCTCAGGATGCGGGAATCCTGCTGGGTGATGTGTACGGTGCCGGCGCCAACTTCAGGATTATCGGAAACCGTGCGCGAATATGCATGCCAGTGGCCGCCGATCGTAAGATCGACCTTGCCGGATTCGGCAACAGGCGTGATGAAGCGCTTGGTATACGCCTCGCTGTTTGGATGGTGCAGCGTGAGGATGCGGAAAGCCGCCCGTTTGGCATTGTCCCCGGCGAGATCGCTCTTGAGCCAGGCCACTGTGTCGTCGACCGTTTTGATGGTCTCCGGATCGGCTTTTTTCCCGGAAGCTTCGGAGTTAACCAGGAAAAGGCCCCACGGGTTGCTGTTCATCAGGATGAAGTGCGCCCCGGCATAATCAAAGGCGCTGTTGCCCCGCACCGTGCCGCCGTACTCGGCATCCTGAATGTTATACACGTAGGCGTTGGCGTACTCGCCGCCCTGGTCATGGTTGCCTGCCGAGTACACGACCGGGTACGAATGAATGAAATCGCCTTCCAGCTTGGCCTTGAACCAGAACGTAAACTGGTCGGTCTGCGCCCCGGTACCTTCCACGATATCACCGGTATGGATGATGAACGCCGGATCAACGGATTTGACGTTGGCATCGAACTTCGCCCGCGTTGCGAAAATGTGCGAGTCGGAGACGGTGATGATCTTCGTTGCCCCGGGTTTGGCCCCTAAGGTTGCGAAAGAAGCAGACAACGACTGCCCACCTTCGAGTTCAACCCGGTAAAAGTAACGCGTCCCCTTGTCGCTGCTGCGCAGCTTGTCGAGCTTGACGTGATAGAGGTTCATCTTCGCGCCCTGAAACTCGGGCGCATTTTTGTCGGGCGAGACCACCACCTTGTTCTCGAGGCGATCCTTGTCCGTCCCGTAGTAGATCGTGGCAGGAACGGCTTTCGAGCTTTCCCAGGCCACGACCATGCTGTCGGTCTTGGGAGCCAGCAAATATGGGCCGTTGTTGAAGACCGGCGGACCGTCCGCCGCCGAAGATGCGTGCATGCCCAGAAGGCTCAGACTGGCGATTAGGCACAGGTAAGCGATGAGGCGCCTTAAGATTTCCATTGAACGACACTCCTTGTAATTGCCGATCAAGAAACGGCGGCCGGATTCCCTTGCTGCCCAACCGCGAGGACCGAACCACCAAACTCGCCCCCTCGCCGACTGCCGCGTCTGCCGATTGATAGTGACTCTGTTTGCTTTTGTTAATACCTTTCTGCGCGTTACATAAAAACCAACAAAAAACTGCGCGGAGCCTTATCCGCTCCCTTTTAGAGAGTGACCAATGCCTTGCTTTCGAACGACTGCTTGCAGGCGTAAGCAATCTCGGTGCATTTCGTTCCGTCCCGCACGCTCACCTCTGGCTGGCTTCCGGCATGGATACAGCGCACGAACTCGCTCATCTCGATGCGATAGGCATCGCCGAAGCGCTCCAGGAAATCCTGTGAACATTCGCGGCGCACCCCGTACCGGTCGAGGATCTCGACCATGTTTTTCTGTGGCACGGAAGCGATGCGCAGGATGCCCTCAGTCCCGATGATCTCGGTCTCGACGTTGTAGCCATGCGGCGCTGTGCGTCCGGCAAAGAGAAAGGCCATGCCACCGTCCGCCAGGTGCATCAACGCCGAGACGTTGTCGCCGTCACCGTACTTGCCGAATTCCGGATGCGCGTAGCACCCGCCGATGGCATACACGGACACCGGATCGGCACCCATGAACCAGCGCGCGAGATCGATATCGTGCACCGCCATGTCGATGAACTGGCCGCCGGAATGACCGGCATAGGCGATCGCCCCGGCGATGGCCGACTCCGGGTCCTGGCTGTAACCGCGAAACAGGATCGGCCGACCGATCCGACCCGCTTCGATCATCTGCTTGGCATAGGCATAGGAAGGATCGTAGCGGCGCATGAAACCGAGCATGAACACCCGGTCCGGGTATCGCGCCACCGCCGCCTCGGCGATGCGGCACTCTTCAACCGTTGTGCCGAGCGGTTTTTCGCAGAACACATGCAGCCCCCTTTCGAGCGCTGCGGCTATCTGCGCGGTATGCAGATGCGATGGCGAGGTGATCGCCACTGCATCGAGCTTGCCGCTGCTGATCATCGCCTCGAAATCGGCATAGACCCCAGGCACGTCCCAATCAGCGGCAGTTTGTGCCAGCTTCTCCCTATCCAGGTCGCACAACGCGACAAGCTCGACACCCGGAATGACGAAACGCAGGTTGTAGGCATGCCGATAACCCAGACGCCCAAGTCCGACTGCTCCGATCCTGATCGTCATTGCATTGTTCTCCCAAAGAAAAAGCGGTGCGGGTTATTTTTTCTTGGCGTTTTTGCGCATGTCGATGACCACGGCGGCAACGATAATCACCCCCTTGATGATCTGCTGCCAATACGCCGAGACACCCAGGAGGTTGAGGCCGTTGTTCAGCACGCCAAGGATCAGGGCTCCAACAACTGCCCCCTGGATGGTGCCGATCCCGCCCGAATGGCTGGTCCCACCGATCGTCGTCGCCGCGATGGCGTCGAGTTCGTAAGCCACCCCCATCCCGGGCTGCCCGGTGTTGAGCCGTGCCGAAAGGATCAGGCCGGCGACCCCGGCCAGCATCCCGGCGTACATGTAGATGGCTACGAGGTTGCGCTGCACATTCACCCCGGACACCTCGGCCGCGACGATATTGCCGCCGATGGCGTAGATGTTCTTGCCGAACTTGGTGTGATTGAGGATCACCCAACTGAGGAAGGCCAGCGCCAGGAACAGGATCACCGGCACCGGTATACCAAATACATACCCTTGCCCGATGAACTGGTAAGACGACGTGAGCGTGCTGACCGGCCGACCGTCGGAATAGAGCAAGGCCAGGCCGCGCACCGAAACGTATGTTCCCAGGGTAGCGATGAAGGCCGGAATCCCGGTTTTGGCGATAAGAAGTCCATTGACTGCGCCGACCAGTGTCCCGACCAGAAGCGCCACGATGATCGGCACGATGACAGGCATTTCGGGCAGCGCCGGGTACATCTTCGCCGCCCAGTCACCGGCCTGCCCGACGCTGGCGGCCATCACCGCAGCCAGCGCGAGGGTCGAGCCGCTCGACAGATCGATGCCCTTGGAAATGATGACCAGCGTCACCCCCAGCGAGATCGTCCCGATCACCGAAACCTGGCGCACGATATTGAGCAGATTGCTCTGCGTCAGGAACACGGGAGACATGAAGCTCATGGCGATGACCATGGCCACCAGCACCATGTAGATGCCGTACTTCCCGAGAAATTGCTTGATGTTGTCCTTGTTGGCCTGCTGAAACAGGCCGACCGACTCTTGCTGCATTGAGCGTTCCATTCCTTACGTTCTCCCTAAACACGCATCGTTGCGTACCGCATGATCACTTCCTGGCTTGCCTCGCGTCGGTCGACGACACCGGTAAGCCGGCCTTCGCGCATCACTGCGATGCGATCGCTCATCCCGAGGATCTCAGGCAACTCGGAGGACACCAGGATGATGGCCTTGCCCTTTGCCGCCAGATTGGTGATCAGGGTGTGAATCTCGGCCTTGGCCCCGACATCAATGCCGCGCGTCGGCTCATCGAGGATGAGGATGTCCGGCTCGGATAGCAGCCAGCGCGCCACGAGTACCTTCTGTTGGTTGCCCCCGGACAAGTTCATGATCTTCTGTTCAAGGTTCGGCGTCTTGATCTTGATCTTGTCGCGAAAATCGTTGCAGTCCTCGCGGATGCGGCGATGGTTGAGGAAGCCGCCCGGCCGGCTGCGATAGCGATCGATCACCGCCATCACCATGTTGTCCTTGATGTCGAGCATCGGGAAGATGCCCGATAATCGGCGATCTTCGGTCAGCAATGCCATCCGGTTGCGAATCGCATCGGCCGGGGAAGCAATGTGCACGGGCTGGCCGTCAATGCTCACCGTCCCGGACTGCTTGTGCCGGATGCCGAACAAGGCCTCCATGACCTCGGTTCGCCCGGCGCCGACGAGTCCGGCAAAGCCAAGGATCTCCCCGCGCCGAACGTGGAACGAGACATCGCTGAAGGCCCCCTGGCAGGACAGGTTCTCGACCTTGAGCTTGATGTCGGTAATCGGGCATTCGACCTTGGGGAACATCTCATTGAGTTCCCGTCCGACCATCAGCGAAATCAGTTTGTCGGTCGTGAGTTCCTTGGCCGGATAGGTCCCCACGTAACGTCCATCGCGCAGCACGCTGACTTCATCGGAGATCTCGAAAATCTCGTCCATCTTGTGCGAGATGTAGATGATCGCCTTGCCGCGCTCGCGCAAGCGGCGAATGATCCGGAACAACTGTTCGACCTCACCCTTGGTCAGGGACGACGTCGGCTCGTCCATGATCACCACTTCCGAGTTGTAGGAAACGGCCTTGGCGATCTCGACCATCTGCATCTTGGCCACGGTCAGTTTGGCCATCTCGATGCGCGGATCGATCGACAACTCGAGGTCGTCGAGCAGTTTCTTTGTCTCGTCGTGCATCTTGCGATGATCGACAAACGGCGTCCCCCGGATGAGCGGCTCGCGCCCAAGCCAGATGTTTTCCATCACCGAACGGTGCGGAACCGGAGACAGCTCCTGATGGATCATCGCGATCCCGAGCCGAATGGCTTCCACCGGCCCTTCGAAAACCCGTTCGACGCCCTTGTACAGCATCGTCCCTTCGGTCGCCTTGTACATGCCGCTGAGAATTTTCATCAGCGTCGACTTGCCGGCACCGTTTTCACCCATCAAGGAGTGTACGGTCCCAGGCCGGAACTTGAGCGTAATGCCGTCGAGCGCCACGACTCCGGGAAAGACTTTCCTGATCCCGCGAGTCTCTAATACGTACTCGTCACCCATAAACCCATCCCATCACCGGAAGCACTCTTAAACGGTCTTTCCGGATACCTCACCCAGATTCGGCGCTTTTTTGTTTTTTGACCCGGCGCCGGACATCGCCGGGAGGGTTGCCCCTCCCGGTTCGCTACTGCTTATTTCTTGAATTGAGACAGGTTCTCCGGCGTCACGAGCTTGAAGGGGATCCAGGTTTCCTTGGTCACTGTCTGCCCACGAGCAGCCTTGACGGCCACTTCTACGCCGCCACCGCCCTGGCCGGCAGCATCCTGGAAGACAGTCGCCGACAATTCACCCTTGGAAACCGAGGTCAGGGCGTCGGGCGTGGCATCGACACCGAGCACGATCACGTCAGTGCGCTTCTTATCCTTGAGTGCCTGGATGGCCCCCAGCGCCATGTCATCGTTATTGGCCAGAATGGCGTGGATGTCCTTGCCGAAGCGGTTGAGCCAGTCTTCCGTCTTGGCCAGACCCTCGTTACGCTGCCATTGGCCGGTTTGCTTGTCGAGAATCTTGATGCCCGGGAACTTGGTCTTCTGGATTTCTTCGTTACCCACGGTACGCTTCAGGGCACCTTCGTTGTCGAGCTTGCCCATCAGGATGGCGACATTGCCCTTGCCCTTGAGCTTCTCGCCCAGATACTCCATCTGCAGACGCCCGGCCACGACTTCCTCGGAACCGACGTAGTAAGCACCCTCGGGAAGATTACCTGGGTTGCGATTGACATACACAGCCTTGATGCCCTTGGCCATGATGTTCTTGGTCATGGGCGCCGTGGCGCTGGTATCGACCGGGACGATAATGATGGCGTCCATCTTCTGCACGATGAAATTCTCGACCTGATCGAGTTGCTTCGCCATGTCTTCCTTGGCATCGGTGAAGGTCAGCTGGACCTCGGACGAATTGGCCTTGGCCCAGGCCTTCATGCCATCCATCATGTAAGTGAGGAAGGTGTCATCAAAATTGGCAATCGACACCCCTACCTTGACCGGTGCAGCAAAAGCCAGGGCGGATGCGAACAGCAGTGCGGCACCTGACAGCAGATTCTTCTTCATTGTTACCCCTCCTTGAGTCGTCTAAGGAACCCTACGAAAACGAACGGTTGTGTGAATCAAGTGATACAGGAAAACACCAAAGCTGAAACGTCTACTCTTATCGCTCCGGTCAGGAAGGCGCGCCCATGATTACTCATCCAGCCGCCATCCCTCACCGATCCTGAAGCTCTCCCTCCTATGCCGACGATTGACTGGCCTTACTTCTTTTTGTCCGGGTTCGGCACCATCGCGTCGCGTACGATGCCGAGCAGCTCGTAATAATGCTCACAGAAGACGCGCAAGGTCCGCGCCGTGGCCCCGAAACGGTCGAACTCCTCGGCCGTCATGCCAGCCTCGTCGTAGGCCCGGCGAAAATCGGGAATCAAGGCGTACAACTCGTCGATGACTTTCGGGTCGACCGGCTCATCCATGCGCGGCTTGACCTCGACGCTCGAATTGTTGAACAGCACCTGCCATTCGTGCGGGATGGTCAGGATGACGTCGCCCCCGATGAACTGCGACCAGTGCAGGTGATTGCGGTAAGCCGCGGAGAGCAGTCGGGTGCGGTAACCGCGTTGCTGGTAGAGGGCATATGCCTTCTTGAACACGGCCACGCCCGCCCAGTCGGCCACCCCAGGATTGAGCAGGATGCCATCGCGCGCAGCGACCACCTTCATCCAATCATCCAGGCGACCGACCATGATCGTGCAGGCCGGATGCATGTGTTCGACCGGAAGCCCCTCCTTCCGGCGCCGTGCCAAGCCACTCTCAACAGCCTCGGCGACGGCCAGGGCCTGCGGCACGGTGAAGGACACGGTGGCGTTGATCGTCACCCCGCGGTAGGTCGCTTCTTCAAAAGCCTCGACCCCCGCCTGCGTAACCGGAATTTTGACCTGGATGTTGGGTGCCAGGCTGTCGAAATGGACAGCTTGCTCAACCAGCGCCTCCGCATCACGGAAGAAGGTTGGCGACGTCTGCATCGAAAGGCGCCCCTTGCGCCCGCCTTCGCGCTCGAAGATGGGCATCAGCATCTCGGCCCCCTTGAGCCCCATCTCCTCGATCAGTTTCCAGGCGATGCGGTCTTCGCTCCACGTGGGATGCGTTTCGATAATCTCAGCAAGCAAGCCTTTCCATGCCGCGTGTTCCTTCTTCAACACGTTGAGGACGATGCTCGGATTGGTGGTTGCCCCGACCGCCCCGCCGCGAATGGCGTATTCGAGTTCCGCCGTTGAGCAGGAGTCATTCCAGTAATCGGTCGGGGTCGTACAGGTCGTCCGGTAGAGTGGGCGGTCCGTATCGTACTGCTGCGTCGCGCTGCTAGTCATCGTGTAGCCTTTCTGATCGTCTCAAGAGTCGTCCTGAAGCGGCGACATGCCGAATTGCACGTTGCAGAAACAATAAGCTTTCGAAATTGCCGTGTCAATAGAAATCAAATTCTATTTGCGAAAACAGCTGGCCGACGGGCATGGCGCACGCCGCAGCGCGCCATGCCTCTCCTCTCTTCGTATCGGAATAATCCAGATCCTTCCGCCCGCCTCGCGCCGACACAGACAAGAAAGAGCCGTTGGCGTAAAGGATTCGAGCGCACTCGGGCGGGCACTCGGGCAGGTTTAACGACAGCAAAGCCGCTGCCAGCCCGCGGGACGCGAACACAGCGCCGAAGTGCTCCGAACGGCTGCTTAGGAGGCCTTCAGCAAACCGCCTCGCGATGCGTCTGCCAGGCGTCGATCAGCTGCTTGAAATTGGCGCAGCATTGCTCGATCAGCGCCTCGTCATCGATCTCGTCCTTGAGCCAGGCCCGTGCCGGATCGTGGAAGATGCTGCGCCCGACCGCAAAGCCGCAACAGGAGCGGCTGCGACTTGCCGGCTGGAAAACCTGAACCAGCTGGTCGATTGGCGCATGATGACCGAGCACGACCACACCACGACAATACGGATCGCGCGTTTCGATCAGTTCATCGATGCGCGCCCACTGCGCCGGGGTCTGCGGTGGCAACTTCCACCAGTCGGGGTGTACGCTCAGGTTGTAGAAACGCGTCATGATGCGCACGATCGTGTCGTCGCGCTCCGGCAACCCGTGAGCAGGAATGAGCTCAATGAGCAGTTCGTGACCGCTCTCGTTGCACGCCTCGCACAGGGTCCGCACCTGGCTTTCCTGAGCCAGCCGGCGATCGGGAATATCGTCCGGATGGTAATAGATCAGGCACTTGACGATCTGCTCCTTGGGCCAGTGCTCAAGCACCGACCCGATCGAACTGCCAAGTTCGAAGATCACCGGATTGGTCCCGGGTTGCTCAACCGGCCGTCCCAGCCACCAACCACGCCCGGTGGCCGTATGCAGGGCATCCTCACCATAACGGTCGTCGATCAGGGCTCCAACCGCCCCGGACAGCCCGAGGCGCTGCTCGGTACGGCCAACGGTTTCAACGAGCAGGCGTTTGAGCTGTGGCAAGCGGTTCTCGGCGGCGCCTACCTGCAAGGCCAGGTCGTAGAGCTGGCTACGGTGATCGAAAGCAAAGATGAACACATCACCCCACTCCCGGCGCTTCGGCGTGACGTGATGCAACCAGTTAAGCGTCGCATCGCGCGCCGGTTCAGTCAGGGTCGCCACGTTCTCCAGAAAATAGTCGAGCTCAGCCTCGGTCGGCATCGCTGGCGCACAGGCATGCCGCGATACCACCAGCGCCCCGCTGGCATTCCCCCGCCGACAGCAAACATCGTAGTCCTGCCCTCGCAACCAACCGGAGAGAAAACCAGCCAAGAAGGCATCGCCTGCGCCCAGCACGTTGAGTACTTCAACCTGAGGGCTGGGCACGGAAAACGCGTCATCGATGCGCTCGGGAATGGCGCCTTCAATCACCACACAGCCCAGCGGACCGAGTTTGACCACCAGCGTCGCTGCGGTCAGCTGCCGCACCTGACGCAGTGAAGACATCAGCTCGGGGTGCCCGCCCGCAATCACGAATTCGTCCGCTGTGCCGACCACAAGGTCGAAGTGCGGCAGGATCTCCTGTAGCCGGGTCGTCACCTTCGGACTCGCGACAAAGCGGGTCTCGCCGTCACCCAGCGCCGTCAGCCCCCACAACACGGGCCGGTAGTCGATATCGAGAATGGTGCGCACATCGTGCCGCCGCGCACACTCAAGCGCCCGTAGGCTGCCGGCGCAGACGTGCGGCGTCGAAAAATGCGTGCCGGTAATGTGCAAAGTCATGCACTCGGCAATGAAAGACTCGTCGACATCTTCCGGGCCAAAAGCCATATCGGCGCAGTTGTCACGGTAGAACAGCAAAGGAAAAGTATTGCGGTCCTTGATGCCGAGAATCGCCAGCGCCGTCATGCGCTCAGGATCAACCCTGACCTGCGACACATCGCAACCTTCATCGGCCAGCGTTTTGATCAAAAACCGACCCATCTGTTCGTTGCCCACGCGCGTGATCATCGCGCTCTTTAAGCCAAAGCGGGCGCACCCGAAGGCGACGTTAGCCGACGAACCACCAAGGTATTTGGCAAACGTCGAGACATCCTCAAGATCGCAGCCGTACTGGTTGGCGTAGAGATCGACCGCCAGGCGACCGATCGAAGCGATTTCGAACCGTCTGTCCGCGGCAAAACGTGTTGCATTGCGCA
>CAZHFS010000041.1:0-14157 GCA_964531885.1 uncultured Propionivibrio sp. | reverse complement strand
CTCCCCTAAAAAAAGCCCCTCTGATATAAATCAGCGGGGCTTTTTACGTCGACCTCAAATGGCAGGCGGGCCCTCTCGGAAGGGACTAAACTCAGGATTAGACTTGTCCTTGGCTCCTCGTCAAGCGTCTGTGCGCAGCGCATGCGTGTTGCACAGAACCAATCGCCATGCAGATAATCCAACGCTGGTTGGAATTTCGGCAGCGCCTTGCTGTTACTTCAGTCCCGATTCAAATCAGGCGGCTCGTCTTCTCTTACGTGGGGAGGGTTCTATGCCAGTCACAACTTTGAACTCAAGTGATTCATCGACTCCGCCTTCTAAGGCGATGACCATGCATTCGTTACGGCGAGCCCTGCGCACCGGGTGGCGTCGTTTCCTGTTGTCGCGGCCAATCAGTGTTACTTACGCCATGCTATTTGCCCTGATCGGGGCATTCGTCTTATACGCGATCATCAGAGCGCAGCATGCACCGATGATCATTCCACTGGTCGGAGGGTTTTTGTATGTGGGCCCCATCTTAATGAGCGGGTTCTTTGCACTTGCCGATCGGTTCGAACAGCGTGAGCGCGGTGGTTTTGCCGATGTCTTGCAGGGTTTCTCCCGCTCTTCGCGTGACATGCTCCTCTTGGCGCTGTTGTGCACTTTTCTGTTTGTATTATGGGTGCTTGATACAGCAATCCTGTATGCCTATCTGGTTGGCATGCAGCCGCAGTCCTGGATCTCTCTCCTTAAACCGACAGAGGGTGTTTTGGCCTTTGTGATTATCAGTTCCGTCCTGGGGCTGATGTTGGCGTTTGTTATTTTCGTGTGCTCAGCCTTTGCTGTTCCGTTACTTTACTACCGGCGCGTCCGGTTGCTGGAAGCAATACGGTTGAGTGTCCTGGCCGTATTTTCCAATATTGGGCCGTGCTTGGTGTGGGCTGCCTTGGTGTCCATAGCGCTTGTCGCCAGTATTGTCCTTTTCCCGCTGTTTCTGCTGAGTTTCCCGGTCCTGGCTTTTGCCGGACATGCTCTCTATCGGGAGTTGTTCGGCCCCGAGCCTGGTACGGCAGTGGCGGCGGAGGGGGTGAATCCAGCCGCTGCCGTTAAAGATGAGTATGGGGAGATTGCCCGTGGCTCTTGAAACTGCGGTCTTTGGCGGGGGGTGCTTCTGGTGTCTGGAAGCGGTGTTCGAAGAGGTTAATGGGGTTCACAAAGTACGCTCAGGCTATTGCGGCGGCGAGTCGGTTGCGCCCGACTATTACGAAGTGTGTGCCGGGAAATCTGGTCACATCGAGGTGATTGAGTGCAACTTTGATCCGCAAGTTGTAAGTTATCGGCAACTTTTGGCCGTATTTTTTTCCATACATGATCCGACTTCGGTAGACCACCAAGGCAATGATGTCGGGCCACAGTATCGCTCAGTCATTTTTTATATGAACGAAGCGCAGCGTTTGGCGGCTGAAGAGACCATCAACCAGATCAATGCCGCGCTGGGGGCATCGCGTGTCGTTACCGAGTTGCGTGCTACCGCTCCCTTTTATCTGGCAGAGGCTTCTCACCAGAGCTATTACCGGCGGCATGACGAAATGCCCTATTGTCAGATCGTCATTGCGCCAAAACTCAGACTACTGCACGAGCGCTTCCCTAAACTGTGCGGTTCTGCGACGGCACGGTAGAATCGCGCGTTTGTATGCGAGAACGACACTAGAGGAAAATGGGAAAAACAATTGCTTACCACCACGGCATTTACGCCGTAGATGCGAATTATGTTCGACCGCACCTCGCGGCTGTTCATCTGCTGATCGAAAACGGGCGTGCGGCTGTCATCGATAGCGGTACCAGTCATTCGCTGCCTGCGGTAATTGAAGCTCTTCAGGATGTCGGTCTGGGTGTTGAGGCAGTCGATTATGTCCTATTGACCCATGTACATCTTGATCATGCTGGTGGCGCAGGGGCAATGATGCAGGCGTTTCCTTCGGCCAAATTGGTCGTTCACCCGCGTGGTGCGCGGCACATGATCGATCCGACCAAACTCATTGCCGGAACGCAGGCGGTGTATGGCGTCGAGGCGACGACTAGGCTTTACGGTGAGATCTTGCCGATCGAAGCCGCGCGGGTGGTTGAAGCGGCAGATGGTCTGACCGTTTCCTTGGCAGGGCGGGCGTTGTTGTGTATCGACACGCCAGGACATGCCCGGCACCACATAGCCATTGTCGATCCGGCGGGAGGGGCGATTTTTGCCGGCGATAATTTCGGCGTCAGTTATCGCGAACTTGATTGCCCGGACCGGCAGTTCGTTTTTCCAACGACGACCCCCGTGCAGTTCGAGCCCGAGGCCATGCACGCAACAATCGACCGCCTGCTGTGTTTCTCCCCGCGCGCTATGTATCTCACGCACTTTGGGGAGCTGCGGAATCCCGCAGCTCGTGCCGGGGATCTGCACCGTCAAATCGATGCGCAAGTACGTGTTGCGCTTGCGGCTCAAGGCGAAGGCTCGGCGCGACATGATGCGATTTGTGCCGGGATAGAAGAAGTGCTCCGTGACGAGTTGCTGCGTTATGACGGACCCTTGCCCTTGGAACAGGCCTTTGCTCTTTACGGCAATGACGTTGAACTGAACGCACAAGGGCTTGCTGTCTGGCTCGACTCCAGAGCGCCAGCCTGAGCCGGGCTGGCCCTGCGGATCTCAGGCGGGAGCGAGCCCGCGCAGAACCTCGCTGGCCGCGAACAGTCCGAATGGTGCGGTGACGGTGACCGCCGAGCCGTAACCAGCGCAGTTGAGGCCGCTGCCGGCAGGTCGTGAGTCGCAGGCTTCTCCGGTGGCGGGATAGCGGAGCGGCTCGTCCGAGTAAACGGCGCGAATTCCGAATTTGCGCTTGGGATCGCGGCAAAAACCGTATTCCTTGCGCAAAATGGCGCGAACTTTTGCCAGCAATGGGTCCTGGATTGTTCGGGCGAGATCGTCCACCCGGATGCGGGTGGGGTCGAGTTGTCCTCCCGCGCTGCCGGCGGTGACGATCGGTACGCCCTTGGCCGAGCACCAGGCGATCATTGCCGCTTTGGTGCGGGTGTGATCGATGGCATCCAGGACATAATCGAAGTTTTGGCCAAGCATCTCGGCCACATTTTCCGGGCTGACGAAGTCTTCGATTTCGGTGATGCGACATGCCGGATTGATGTCGCGTATCCGTTCCGCCATGGCGCTTGTTTTCGCTTTGCCGAATGTGTCGCCGAGCGCATGAATCTGGCGGTTGACGTTGGACTCGGCAACCATGTCAAGGTCGATCAGGGTGAGGGCGCCGATGCCTGATCGGGCCAGAGCTTCAACACTCCACGACCCGACACCGCCAATGCCGATGATGCAGACGTGCGCCGCGCGGAAGCGCTCAAGCGCTCCCTCTCCGTACAAACGGCGCACGCCGCCGAATCGACGCTCCAAATCGGCTGAAAACGAGGAGGAGGTCGCCGTGGTGCTTGCGCTCATTAGCCCTCCACGGTGCGTCGGATGACGCGGTTGAAGGGCTCAATCCACTCTGGGGCGAATTGGGTGTCACAAGCGTTGATTTCGGCAATGGCACGCAGCACGGAGCGATTGCGGCCTCGATTAATGTGTTTGAGCATGACGGCTTCGAAGGCATCGATGATCGACAGGATTTTTGCGCCGTCGCAGATGTCTTTCGCGACCAGGGCGTCAGGGTAGCCGTCGCCGCTTGGTTGCTCGTGGTGTTGCGCAACCATTTCCGCAGCTTCCTCCCAGCCGGGCATGCGGCCAAGAATCCCCGCGGCATAGGCGGGGTGCGTGTGGAGGATGAGTTTTTCCTCGGGCGTCATGCGTTCGACCTTGAGCCAGACCGACTCCGGCAGAAACATCATGCCGATATCGTGCATGTAGACTGCCGCCTCAAGCTGAATCGGGTCGACAGGCGAGTCGCACTCGTGGTTGGTTTCACTGGCCAGACGCAACAAACGGGTAGTGCGGCCTTTGAAGAGAAGTGAGCGCGATTCGAACTGGGCGGCGAGGGTGCGGAAAAAACGCAAATCCTCGTTCCGCGTGGACAGATTGCGGCTTCGGCTCGGCGCCCGACCAGTTAAGGCAAAGGATTGAACGCTTGCTGGCCGGAAGCCGGTGACGGCCTCGATCATGTCTGCCGCAGAGGCGTCGAGCAGGCTGCTTTCGGCAGCAGCCATCGTGTCAAGGCATTCGACCAGGGTGACCAGGTTCAGGTTAACCAGCGATTTGCCCATGAGCAGGGCTTCTGCGGCCAGTTCGAGCCGGTCGATGGCGAGGAGGATCGCTTCGGAAAGCACGTCGCTGAACGTAGCTTCGTCGTTGCGAACGCGGGCCAGTACTGTTTCGATCGGATGTGCGATGGAGACGGCCAGATCAACCTTGCAGAGGGTTGCGTCACCCTTGATGTTGTGAATGGCGCGGAACAGGCTGGCGATGACCTCATGATCCCCCGGTTTCTGGCGTAGATTGGCGACGTCGCGCTCAATTCCTGGTGTGAGGTCGGTCAAGGCCTCGACAAATTCTTCCAGGGCCTGTTTGTCAGTAATGACCGGATCGGTCAGCGCGAGGCTGTCCATGCTGTTCTCCGCGATGGGGTGTGGCTGAAGTTTAGCTGAAAGTTGTCATGGCTGCCTTGATTGAACCATTATTTGCATGGTGGTTTGATGGCAGTTAATCCTGTCAAGCTGGTCGGTCGCCGAGCCCTGGTCTAAACTGCGTGTTTCAACGTAAAGGAACCCTATGTCCACGATTACTACCGAATCGGGCCTGCAGATCGAAGAGCTCAAGGTTGGCGAAGGTGCTTTGGCAGCCGCCGGTCAATTTGTCAGCGTGCATTACACCGGCTGGTTGACCGACGGGCGTAAATTTGACTCGAGCAAGGATCGCGATGAACCGTTCGAGTTTCCGCTCGGTCGCCGGAATGTCATTGCCGGCTGGGATGAAGGCGTGCAGGGCATGCGCGTCGGCGGTGTCCGCAAGCTGACCATTCCGCCCCAACTCGGCTATGGCGCCCGCGGTGCGGGTGGTGTCATTCCGCCCAATGCGACCCTGGTGTTCGAGGTCGAACTGCTCGACATCCTGGCCTGACGATGGTCGAAAAATCACGTAAAACCTTGCATCTGCCGGCACGTCCGGCCGATGCGTCGGCCGCCAATCCAAAACGCAAGCCTTTGCGCGTGAGCAAGGCGCCGCGTTCGCGTACCCAGTCGGCTGCCGCGCCGGAGGCGCCTGCCGCAGTGCCAGCGAAAAAGGATTGGCGCAAACCGAAAGCACCCAGCGGATCGACGGGGCGGCCGGATGCGCCGCGCCAGCGTTCTGTCGCTCGCTCCGATTCGCCAGGACGAGAGGCTCCGGTGCGTGTGCGTCGCGTCGAGGAGGGGGGCGCCCCAGGCGAGCGCCAAGCGCGACCGCCCCGCCCGTTTTCCGCGGATGAGCGGCGCGGACGCGCCGGTGCAGAGCGTTTCACCGGGCGGTCGGATTCAGAGACGCCGCGGTCGCCGCGGCCGGCCCGAACCCCCGCGGATGAGCCGGTGCGCGGCCGTGGCGAGCGTCCGCCAAGGCAGGATGCTTTCGGCGATCGGCGGCCCCGTTCGGCAGGCGAGGCAGGGGCACGTTCGCGGCCAGAAGGCGGAGATCGTTCAAGGCAGGCGGATCAACGTCGCGGGTTTGCGGAGCGCGGAGAAAAGCCTGCTTCGTACGCTGCGCCGCGTCCGGCTCCGACTCAACCCAGGCCGTTTAAAGAGCGCGCTGAGCGACGAGCAGAGGGTGAGCGGCCTGCGCGTTCCACCCCGCCGCCGCGTGAAAAAGTTGTTCCGCAACGTCAGGCGCCCGCGGACGCTGGCGTTCGGGTGGCCAAACTGATGGCTGAGCGGGGCTTGTGTTCGCGGCGCGAAGCCGACGGCTATATCGAGCGTGGCTGGGTATTCGTCAACGGGCAGCGGGTGAGCGAACTCGGGACTCGGGTTGATCCCGCGGCGACAATCACGCTCGACAAGCAGGCGCGAGCTTCCCAGGCAAGGCAGATGACCATCTTGCTGAATAAGCCCGTGGGCTTTGTCTCGGGGCAGCCCGAACCGGGTTTCCGGCCCGCGGTCAGCTTGATTCAACCCGAAAATCAACATGCCACCCCCGATACCCCCGTGTTTCATCCGGCTTGTCTGAAAGGCTTGGCTCCGGCCGGACGGCTGGACATCGACTCGACTGGTTTGCTCGTGCTCACGCAGGATGGCCGCATTGCCCGCCAACTGATCGGCGAGGATTCCGATGTCGAAAAGGAATACCTGGTGCGTGTCTCGGGGGACTTGATCGATAACGGACTGGCTTTGCTCAATCACGGGTTGTCGCTCGACGGTGTGGCGTTACGGCCGGCGCTGGTCGAGTGGCTGAACGATGATCAGTTGCGCTTCGTGCTCAAAGAAGGTCGCAAGCGTCAGATCCGGCGCATGTGCGAGCTGGTCGGCTTGCGCGTAGTAGGACTCAAACGCGTGCGAATCGGACGCATCCGGCTCGGTGAGTTGCCTCCGGGCAAGTGGCGTTACCTGAGTGAGGATGAGGTGTTCTAAGAATGCCGAGAACAAAAAAGCCGGCGCTTGATCGCCGGCTTTTTTTTGAGGCTTTGGCGGCTACACGGCGCTCTGGATGACCTGCACGACGCGATGTGGGTAGGGGATTTGAATGCCCTCGGCATTGAACGCGGCAAGGACCGCCTGGTTGATCTCGCTCGTTGCGGCCTCGTAATCCGGGACATTCACCCACGGCGCAATCGACAGCGTGACCGAACTGTCGGCCAGTTGGGCAACCCCGACGACCGGCGCCGGCGTGTCGAGAACGCGCGGGTTGCCGCGCAACAGGGAGTGGATGCGTTCCTGCGCGACGGCGAGATCGGTGCCGTAGGCTACGCCAACGGTCAAGGAGAGGCGGCGGATCTTGCCGCAGTTGTGCATGATCTCGCCGACGATCTTGCGGTTCGGGATGACGACCCGCGAACGGTCGGTGTGCCCGAGGGTGGTGGAAAAGAGGTTGATATCGAGAACTTCGCCTTCTTCGTTGGCAATCGAGATGTAGTCGCCGACATGGAAGGGCTGGGTGAAAATGATGGTCAGTCCTGCGGCTACGTTACCCAGTACGCCTTGCAGCGCCAGCGCGATGCCCGCGCCGGCGACCCCCAGGCCGGCAACCAGGGGCAGTAGTTCAACTCCCAGGTTTTGCATGGCGAGGATGGCGAACAGGCCAAAGACCAGCACTTGGGCCGAGCGGGTGAGCAGCGCCCTGACCGGGCTTTCCAAGTGCAATCGGGTGAGCAGGCGGTTGATCAGGCGACCAACCCAGCCGGCGCAGAGATAGCCGGCCAGCAGGATGAGCAAGGCAACGAACAGCTTAGGGCCGAAGCGCATGGCCATGTCGATGGCCGAGGCACGAATGTGGTCGAGGTTTTGCATCGATTCCCCCATGACATACACCTGAAAAATAGCAGTATTTGGCAGTCTAGCGCAGAGCCGGGGCGAGCAAAAGACACTCGGAGCGGAGGGTGTGCAGGGTCAGTGCCGGGCAGGGAGAAACAGTTCGGGATCGACCATGGTGTTGTTGAGGATCACGCTCCAGTGCAGGTGTGGTCCGCTGGCTCGGCCGCTGGCCCCCGAGCGCCCGAGCAATTGCCCGCGTGCCAGTGGCATGCCGCTGCTTACTTCGATCCGGTCGAGATGGCAGTACATGCTGATCAACCCGTTGCCATGGTCGACGAAAACGGTTTTGCCATTAAAGAAGTAATCGCCGGTGGCCAGGACGGTGCCGGCCGCGCTGCTGCGGATCAGTGTACCGGTTGGCACCGCGATGTCGAGGCCGGCGTGCGGGTTGCGCGGTTCGCCATTGAAAATGCGGCGCAGCCCAAACCGACTGCTCCAACGGCCCTCCGCCGGCACGGCGAAGTGGAGGTCGGTGCTCCTCGCCTCGCGCCAGTGTTTCTTGAGCGTGCGGATTTCATCGATTTCCGCCAGCGCACGCGCCTCGTCACTCGGGCTCAGCGTGACCATGCCTTTGTTCTTGAGCGTGATGCGTTGTTCGGGATAGTGTTTGGCGCGGACTGAAAAGTGGATTTCGTGCGCACCATTATCCGTCGCGTAATGGAGCGCATGATCCCCGGGGGGTAGGTCGAGCGGCAGGCCGACCAGGGCAAGCCACTGGCCCTCGGCGTGGGTGACCAGTACCGCTTGCCCGGCGAAGGTGGCCTGCGGTGCGGGAGCCGATGATGGCAGGTGGAGCGGCAGCAGTGCAATGCCCCCCGGGACGCGCGCCTCGCGGGGGAGTGCGCTGGCGCTGCTTGCCAGAACGAGCAGCAGGATTGCGATTGTGGTGCGCAGGCGGGAGGTCATCGAGGGCGCCAAGGTCATTGTGTCTCCCTCGTTTTGTGCAGGGGGCTGCTCGAGCACGCTGGGTCGACGCTGTTGGACGCTGATTTCTGCCGCGGCCGGGTGTTTTTGCTCGCGTCGAAAAAAACGAAGCGGCCATACAGTTCGCAACCTTTCATTCCTGGGTCACAAGGAAGGTTGCGTACTTTGCTGCATGTGCCATCAATCTCGTGGGGGCATCCCCAACCGCCTGCCGCCATTCGTGTCCCTCAGTGCTGAAGCCGTGCAAACAAAGGCTGCATTTTCCGTGCTGTGGCGCGAAGGGGCAAGCAGGAAAGGGCGCTGTGGGCGCACGACAGACCCTGGGCTGAGCAGGAGAAGGCGGGCAGGAGGTGTTCAGGCGGCGCGAAGGAGAGGGCTAAGGAGGGGGCGAGCGCTTGCTTAGCGAACCTCGTAGCGCATGCCGCCGCGCCGGTCGTTATTGAGAGGACGTCCGAAGAGCAGGATGCCGCGGCCGGTGAGCGGGGTGAACGCTTTCTTGATCATGCGTGGTTCACCCTGTTCGGGGATGACGGTCGTGCCGTTGGTGCTGGTGTCGGTCAGCGTTAATGCTCCCGCCACGTAGTCGATGCGGCAGTGATGCCGCGAGCTGTGGATGTCATCGATGCAGAGACCGCTTTTGGGGTCGCGACCGATGGTCAGGGGCATGTCATCCGCTGTCAGGGTAAGGGTGTTTTCCCCTTGCATCAGCGTCAAATAAAGCGGGGGCGGGGCGCTTTCGACAAACTGGGAGGCCGTTTCGCTGTTTGGGCTGCCCGCGTTGCGCGAGCGCCAATCGACGGATTTGTACAGCGCACTCCCTCGGTCCGCAAGGGTCCCGGCCAGATGGGCGGAGAGGGGGCGGAGGAGATCGTGGAATTCCTTGGGGAGCGCGCCGACTAGGCAGGGGGCAACCACGATGCCGTCGTCAAGCACAGCCAGGCGGGTGGCTTCGGGCAGGGCTTCAAGTGCATCGTGCTGGCGCTCGCGCACATGCTGGCATTCGATGCCGATGCGCAGACTCATGCGATGTTGCGCCACCTGTGGCAACAAGGCGCAGCGGGATTGCATTTCGCAGGCGCCGAGCAGGGCGGATTCCGGGTTCAGGAAGAGCATGCGCATTCCGTTCGAGAAGCGCAACTGGATGTGTCCGGAGAAGGTGGCTGCAACGCGTTCGATCCGGTTCAGGCGTCGCTCAAGCGGGTGGCCAGCACGGGCGTCGTCAAACTCGTCGGAGGGAGAGTCGCCGCGTACGATTTCTGCATGCAGGATATAGGTCTGTCGGACGCTGTTCATGAAGTTGCCGGCTGAGCGAAAGGATCTTGAGGGGCGCTGATCGTTTGACGGACGCAGGGTCAATCATAGCCAAAAACAATGCCTAAATCCCACTGTCACGTTATGTTTTTGTGTTTTTCCGCCAGGACGTGGCTGGCCATGTCAGGATCAAGCGTGTATCGGGTTGCCAAACAGCCTGCTTTGCCAGGTGCTCCGCTCTGCGAGCCGAGCTTCCAGCCTGGGAGGGAAAGCGGCGAGGCGCATTCCCCAATCGGGTGACAGACGCAAGCGTGGCGGGACTTCGCTGCCCAGACGCTGGATTTTGATCGTGGCCGGCAACTGTTCAAGGACGTCAATGACCGCGTCAAGATAGGCGTCCGGGTCGAGCAGCGGCACGCTGGCCGGATCGGCGCGATACTGGTTGGCCAGGCGGGTGCCGCGTACCACCTGTAACTGATGGAATTTGAGCGCGTCGATGGGCAATCGGGCCAGCGCGCGTGCGCCGGTTAGCAGCGATTCGCGGGTTTCACCGGGGAGGCCGAGTAGCAGGTGGCCGGTCAGGAACAGTCCGCGCTCCGCCGCACGACGGAAAGCGTCTTGGGTGCAGGCAAAATCGTGCCCGCGGTTACATGCAATCAATACGTCGTCATTACAGGACTCGATGCCGATTTCCAGTTCGACCAGGGTGTGCTGCGCGATTTCGGCAAGGTAGTCGAGCGTTGCTTCGGGCAAGCAATCGGGCCGGGTGCCGATGACCAGCCCGTTGATCTCCGGGTGCTCCAGGGCAGTGGTGTAGAGCGCCTTGAGCCGGTCTAGCTCGTCGTAGGTGTTCGAGTAGCTCTGGAAATAGGCCAGGAAGCCGCGGTTGTCCGGATAGCGCTTGCGGGCGAAGGCGATGCCGGTATCAATCTGTGTCCGGATGTCGCGTTGTTCTCGCAGGTAGCTCGGGGTGAAACTGTCATTGTTGCAGAAGGTGCAACCGCCAACGCCTTGCGTTCCGTCACGGTTGGGACAGGTGAATCCGGCGTCGATCGAGATTTTCTGCAGGCGTCCGCCGTGTTCTTGTTTCACCCAGTCGTTGTAAGCGTGGTAGCGGCGTCCGGAAAAACAGGCGGGAAGAATCTCTTGCGTCATGGTCAGGTACTTGAGGGGGCTTGTTCGGCAAGGCGGCGATAGAGCTGCAGGCAGCGTTCGTCGGCTTGCTTGAGGCGTTCGGCCGTCAGGCGGAAAAAAATTTGCAGCATCTTCGACTGCAGTCCGGGCGAAGCGTTCGCGAGTCGGGCGTAAGGCCATTTGCCGTAGGTGACTTCGCTGCCGGCATCGATGCTGGCAACGCGCGGCGCCGGGGTGGCTTCGGCAAAGGCGAGTTCGCCGAACAGCGTGCCTGGCTCAAGGAGGGCGATCAGCTTGCCTTGCTGCAGGACGCGCGCTTCCCCGTCGAGCAGCAGATAACATGAAACGGCCGCGCCACCTTCGCGCATGAGGCGGGTACCGGACGGCGCCCGCCGCCAGTGGGCGATGCGCAGCAATTCCCAAAGCTGGGCGTCATCGAGCGGGGCGAGCAGGGGCAGGTGGCGCAGGCGGTCGTAGAGTTCCGCTTCGGCCGGGCGTTCGCGGGTGGCGGCATCGCCGGCCGGCGTGTTCCGGCAATAGTGCGACAGTGCTTCGAGTACCTCGCCCCAGTTGGCGAAGCGGTCTTCCAGGCTGCGTGCCAGGAGTTTGTCGATCAATGCGTCGAGCCCGGCGGGCAAGCCGGTTCGGAACGACGAGAGCGGCGCGCGCTGGCCGTTGATGATGCGATACATCAAGGTGGCCTGATCGAGTGCATCGAAGGGGCGGTGGCCGGTGAGCAGTTGATGGATGACCACGCCGAGGGCAAAAATGTCGGCCTGCGGGGTGACCCATTGGCGGAAAAGTTCGGGGGCCATGTAAGCCAGCGAGCCGATGTCCATCACTTGCGTGGAATCGTTCTTGCCTTGGGTCCAGTAGGCTGCGCCAAAATCGCCGACTTTGGCTGCCCCCTGGCCAAGGCGTTGCAGGTTGGCTGGCTTGATGTCGCGGTGGATCACGCCGGCGCGGCAGGCGTAGTCGAGCGCACTTGCGCATTTGTAGGCGATTTCGAGCACTTCGTCGACGGGCAGCAGGTTGTCCGGGCGCGTGTAGGGGTCCAGCGTTCCGTGCGGCAGGTATTCCATGACAAGGTAGGCACTATCCGCGCCAAAGCCTGCGTCATAGACCTCGACGATGTAGGGGTGGCGCAGGCTGCCTGCCATGTGCACTTCGTTGAGCCAGGCCTTGCGGATCAGGTTTTGCTCCGGGCTGTCTTCGAAAACGCGGGCGTGGGCCACTTTGATGGCTACTTCGCGTTGCGCGAAACTGTCCCAGGCGCGATAGACGGCACCGCTGGCGCCACGACCGATGGCTTCGCGGACGTCGTAGCGCTGGTTTAGCCCTGCGGGGAGGAGCGTTTCGGAGTGCGTTTCGCGGGACATGGCCGGTTCCTGAAAAGGAGGGTGCGCGCATGTTAAAGGCTGGAACCTCTGGTGCGAAGCGGTTGAATATTCTAATTGGCGATAAGTAAATAAACAAATAGACTTTGTAGTTCTATAGTGGCGACGTATAGTCCGGTCATCGCCCATTTTGGCTAGGAGTGCCCCATGACCTCGACGCTGCGTTCCCTCTTTTCGCTTGCTGCCGCCAGTGCGCTGGCGTTTCCGGCCTTTGCCGCCAGCAGCCTGCTCAACGTTTCCTATGACGTTTCGCGGGATTTTTACAAGGACTACAACCCGGCTTTCCAGAAGTACTGGAAAGCGAAGAGCGGCGAGACACTTGAGCTCAAGCAGTCGCATGCCGGCTCGAGCAAGCAGGTGCGTGCCGTCGCCGATGGCCTGGAGGCCGACGTGGTGACCATGAACCAGGCTTCCGACGTCGACTATCTCGCTGACAAGGGGCTGGTGGCCAAGGATTACGCCAAAAAATTCCCGAGCAATGCTTCGCCTTACACCTCGACGATGGTGTTCATCGTGCGCAAGGGTAACCCCAAGGCCCTGCGCGACTGGCCGGATCTCGTCCAGGCCGGGGTGCAGGTCATCCTGCCGCACCCGAAAAATACGGGCAACGGCCGTTATTCCTACCTCGCGGCCTGGGGTTATGCGCTGAAGCAGCCGGGCGGCAACGATAAGACGGCGCAGGAGTTCGTCGGCAAGCTGCTCAAGAATGCACCGTTGTTTGCCGCTGGCGGCCGTGATGCGACGACCACCTTTATGCAACGCGGGCTGGGCGACGTGCTGGTGACCTTTGAGTCGGAGGCCGAGCTGATCGCCAAGGAATTCGGCAAGGGCGGTTTCGAGGTCGTTTATCCCTCGTTGTCGATTCTCGCCGAGTTCCCGGTGGCGCTGGTCGAGAAAGTGGTCGACAAGAAAAACAGCCGGACCCAGGCCAAGGCTTACCTTGATTATCTGTGGTCCAAGGAAGGGCAGGAAATCGCCGCGCAAAACTACCTGCGCCCGCGTGACGCCGAAATGCTCAAGAAGTACGCCACCTCCTTCCCGTCGATCAAGACCTTCTCTGTCGATGAAGTGTTCGGTGGTTGGGACAAGGCGGTGCCGATCCATTTCAAGGACGGCGGCACCTTCGACCAGATTTATCAGGGCAAGTAATGTTGCACGAACCAACCACGAAGAACACGAAGTCCACGAAGGTAGTTCGGCCAGAGCAGTCGGGCCGATCGAACAACCGCCGGGGCTCGGAGTAGGTGCATTCATGGGCGACAGCCATTGAAAACTGGAGGCACTCGGATGTTGAATCTGGATTTCTTGGGCTACTTCGTGCGCTTCGTGGTTAAGCAAAAGGTTATTTCATGAAACGCGTCCTTCCCGGCTTTGGCCTGTCGCTTGGCTTTACGCTGGTCTATCTCTCGCTGCTTGTCCTGCTACCGCTTGCGGTGCTGGCGTTCAAGGCTGGATCCTTGAGCTTTGAGCAGTTCTGGCGGATTGCCACCGGCGAGCGGGCGCTCGCCGCCTACCGGGTGACCTTCGGCGCCTCGCTCCTCGCTGCATTGATCAATGCCGTCTTCGGTCTCATCGTGGCCTGGGTGCTGGTGCGCTATCCCTTTCCCGGCAAGCGCTTCATCGATTCGCTGGTTGACCTGCCCTTTGCCTTGCCCACGGCGGTTGCCGGCATCACGCTGGCCACCCTCTATGCCGGCAACGGCTGGATCGGACGCCACCTCGAACCGTTCGGGATCAAGGTCGCTTTCACCCCGCTTGGCATCGTTGTTGCCCTCACTTTTATCGGTCTGCCCTTCGTGGTGCGGACCTTGCAGCCGGTGATCGAGGACATTGAGCCGGAAATCGAGGAAGCCGCCGCCTCGCTCGGCGCCTCGCGCTGGCAGACCTTTCGCCGTGTGCTTTTCCCGGCCATCTTCCCGGCACTCCTGACCGGCTTTACGCTGGCCTTCTCGCGCGCCATCGGCGAGTACGGCTCGGTGATCTTCATCGCCGGCAA
>CAZHFS010000040.1:0-14208 GCA_964531885.1 uncultured Propionivibrio sp. | reverse complement strand
CCTCCGATGGTTCGCCGCTGGCAATTGAAGCCGAATTATCCGGCGACTATGCCAATGTTCTTAATCGCCTGGGGTGGAATGCAATACCCACGCAACGCCCCTTGCGGACGCCACTGCTCTGAGCGCAACATCTCGACTCCTTTGTTCAACCACGTACGGAGTCTGTTCATGCGCAAGCTGTCCCTCGCCGCCGCCTTGATGCTGGCGGTTACCGCCCAAGCCGCCACGGTTCTCACCGGAGACCGGATCAACGGTGTCGATGTCATTTCCGAACTCGACGTCCAGGACCTCGCTCCGGGCAAGACCTACCGTTTCTATTTCCAGGGGGCCACCGATGGTATTGGACAAGCCCAATATGTACCGGTTGTGGTGCATAAAGGCGCCAAGGAAGGCAAGAAACTCCTCCTCAACAGCGGCAACCATGGCGACGAAGTCACCGGCATCCGGGCCGTCCAGGTCGCCATGAACCGTATTGACCCGAGCCGTCTGTCCGGTACGGTCATTGGCATTTCGGGCAGTAACCCGAATGCCACCAGCCGCGTGCAACGCAACTGGTCGATGACCATGGACGGCGTGGAAACCTCGAACTTCAACCGCGTTTTCCCCGGCAAAGCCGACGGCAACATCGCCGAACAACATGGCTTCCTGATGTGGAACAAACTGCTCAAGGGCAACGTCGATTACGCCCTCGACCTGCATACCCAGTCGACCGGCACGGCCTTCCCCTTCTTCATTTACGCTGACTATCGCGAACCGGCAATCCAACGCCTCGCCGAACTCTTCCCGGCGGACCAGATCAAGAAGGATCCCGGCGAAAAGGGCTCCTTTGAAACCGCCATGGTCGAAGCCAAGATCCCGGCCATCACGCTTGAACTGGGCAACCCCCGCATCTTTGACAAGGAGATGGTTGGCCGCGTCAACGAAGGCATCCAGAACGTGATGATCGACCTTGGCATGATCGAAGGGCGCATCGGCCGCACGGCACAATCGAGCAAGGCCTTCATCGCCAATGACATGAAGAACATTCGCGCCAGCGTCGGCGGCTATGCCGAAGTGTTTGTGAAAGTCGGCGACATGGTCAAAAAAGGCGACAAAGTGGCCGTTCAACTCAACGCCTTTGGTGACGTGATCAAGGAATACACCGCCACCGCCGACGGCAAGGTTCTCTCGGTGGGTACTGACGCCGTCCGCGAACCGCGCGCCCTGCTCGTCCGTCTGCTGGTCATCAACCCCGATCCGAAGTGCGAGAAAGGTTGCTGATCAGAATAGTGCGCGAATACTCACGTTTGTAAATCGCGCACTTCGCGAAACAATTCGCAAACGATCAAACAGAAATACACGAGAAAGGCCCACCCTTGGTGGGCCTTTCTATTTCAGATACCGTACAACAATCTCCATTGGCAGCTCTTCCATTTACTCCATTCAGATCGCGTCGATTCTTCCATATCGATGCATTCGTTACAAAAAACGAACAGCCGCTCCCAGCGCAAAATAATCAGCGTGTGCTAATATCGATTTCACGGAATATCGACCTTTTACCTGAACACATAACTACGGAGTCATTCATGAGCGAGAACCGGACTTACGATACCGTAATGCGTGAAATTGAAAATCTCAAGCGCGAAGCGAGTCAAATCCGCCTCAATGAAATCAAGGCAGCGATTGCCGAAGCACGCGCAATTATCGACAAACACAATTTGACGGCGGAAGATCTTGGCCTGACAAGCTCCGGCCGCAAAGGCAAACAAAAGAGCGTGGCCGCCAAAGGCGTAAAATACCGCAGCGATACCAACCCAGCCGACACTTACGGTGGTCGTGGCCCGCTGCCCGGCTGGCTCAAACAGAAGCTGAGCGAAGGCCGCAGCAAGGATGATTTCCTGGTACGCTAAGCAGCCTTAAAGACTAAAACGCGGCACGCTGATTAGGCGTGCCGCGTTTTTTTTGCCAGAAACCCACTGCAACACCGCCGCCGGAAATGACCAATCGATTTTCCCGCGAACAATCAGAACAATCTCCGCAAGTTAGCAGAAGCTCGCATTGATCATTTCCAAAACTCCGCAAGCAAATTGGACAGTATCCAATTCAGGATCCAGACCACTCCCGCACAGGCGGATCAAACCGCCAACCGACCACCTGAATTGCAATGATCCGAGGGGACCATTTCCCAGATCGGCAGCAAGCCAGAGTTTCCCGAGTATTTCGCATCAACGCCCAGCCCGCCGACCCAGGCCAATTCATCCCCTATCCATAAACAGGGCAATTGCATGCGCACCCAGGGAGGAATCGCGGCCTCCTGCAAAAGATTGCGCAAGCGCCGCCGCGGCCGCCCTGGGGCAAGACGCATCATTTCACCGCCTTGGCGGCATTGCAGACGAACGAACTGATCAACGAGCAGGGACGGCGCAATGCCCCCCTCAGGCACAGAGACAAAGCGCACCCTGCCCTGGCCCCACGGCAAACACTCCTCTCCCTGCCATTGACAGGGAGCAGGCGCCTGCTGGCCCGCTGCGACAAGGTACATTTCGCCACGATAGACATGCAGCGCGCCTTCTGAAGTCGCCACACAAGTTTCAGCACCTGCCCGGACATCGGCCAACTGGGCCAGCGCCTCATCCATCCAGCGCTGTTCGGGCGCCCGAAAACCAGCCCGCCGCCAGATCAGGCGAAAAAGATTGCGCGCCCTGGGGGCTGGCAGCGCATTGAAGGCCTCGACACCGATCCGCCCGGAGGCACGGCGGGTCGACGCTTCGTCGAGGCAGGCCAACTCGTCGAGCAGGGACTCCGCCTCGGCAAAGCGCGACGTCGCGCGGGAAAGCGCCGCCTCGCTGCCCGGGAAGACCTGGGCCAGGCGAGGCATGATTTCGTGGCGCAGGAAGTTGCGCCGCAAAGCGGTATCGGCATTGCTCTCATCCTCGACCCACGCCAGGCCATGCTGTCGCGCATAATCGAGCAAGGTGTCGCGCGGCACCGCGAGCAAGGGACGCAGGACCGCCGCACCGCCGTGCCGGCCGGGTCGCATCGGCAGCATCGCCGCGGCGCCAGCCACCCCGGCACCGCGCAACAGGTTAAGCAACAGGGTTTCGGCCTGGTCGCCCCGATGCTGGGCAAGGACGATCCAGTCGGCTTCGCTGGCAGCAAACTGAGCATGGCGTACCCGGCGTGCCGCCCCTTCCAACCCCTCTCCCGAGTGGCGGGGTACCGCAACCTGGCACACTCGGAGCGGCACCACCCACTGTTGGCACAAACGTTCGCAAAAGGCGGCCCAGGCATCAGCAGACGAACTCAGCCCATGGTGGACATGCAGGGCACTTAGCGAAAAGCGACGGACCGCCTCGTGGCGCAGACGACAGAGAGCGTGCAGCAAGACAACGGAATCAACCCCACCGGAAAGACCGACGCACAGCTTGAGCTCACCCGATGGAGAAGGCGGCAGACGCTGCAATGCACAGGCAACCGCATCCAGAACGACACCCGCGACCAGGGCGCTTGTCGAATCAACCTGCCGCGAGGGGTTTTTCGGTGTAACGTCCATATGCCATCAACCGTTCGAAGCGCTTTTCAAGCAAGGCCTCCGGCGTCAATTCGCCGACTTGATCGAGGGCTTCGAGCAGCGCCTTCTTGAGATTGGCCGCCATCGCCTGCGGATCGCGGTGAGCCCCGCCAACCGGTTCGCTCACCACTTTGTCGACGAGTCCAAGACTCTTCAACCGGGCAGCAGTGATCCCCATGATTTCCGCCGCTTCGCTGGCTTTCTCGGCACTTTTCCACAGGATCGAAGCGCAGCCTTCCGGCGAAATCACGGAATAGGTGGAGTATTGGAGCATCTGCACGACATCGCCGATACCGATGGCCAGGGCACCACCAGAGCCGCCTTCGCCGATCACGGTAACGATGACCGGCACCTTGAGCCCAGCCATTTCGATCAGGTTGCGGCCAATCGCCTCGGACTGCCCCCGCTCCTCGGCATCGATGCCGGGATAGGCTCCAGGAGTATCGATAAAGGTGACGATCGGCAACCCGAACTTCTCGGCAAGATGCATCAGGCGTAGCGCCTTGCGATATCCCTCAGGCCGCGGCATGCCAAAGTTGCGGTAGAGCTTTTCCTTGGTGTCATTGCCCTTCTGGTGACCGATGACCATTACCGGCCGGCCGTCGATCCTGGCCAGCCCACCAACGATGGCGTGGTCGTCGGCAAACGCGCGGTCACCGTGCAACTCCTCGAAATCGGTAAAAACATGCTGGATGTAGTCCAGCGTATATGGCCGCTGGGGATGACGGGCAACCTGAGCGATCTGCCACGAGGTCAGTTTGCCGAAAATATCCTTGGTCAGGCTCTGGCTTTTTTTCTCCAGGCGCGCGATCTCTTCGGATATATCGACGGCGGACTCGCCCTGCTGATAACGCAGCGCTTCAATCTTGCCCTCGAGCTCGGCAATCGGTTGTTCAAAATCGAGAAACGTGGTTTTCATCGCATCTACACCGGAAGAACTGCAAGGAAAGATGGCCGGACCCGGCCACCACAAGTGCGTGCATTCTAACCCACCGTACGGTCATGCAAAATTGTCCAGCGGCTTGAACTCGACCGGCCCGGGTGGTAGTGTCCGGCCTGCGCAAGCCAGTCCGCCGCATTTGTCTCCATTTTTCTGTCCTTCCGTTGCACCCCCTATCATGTTGTTACACCCCGCTTTACCCGTTTGCACAAAAGGCACTCTCAACCCCGTGCAGGAGTCCGCCTGATGGATCAACTACTCTTCTGGGTCGGCATGGCCGCCGTGGCAGTGAACGCCATTTCGGGCGTCCTTGAAGCCGAGGAAAAGGAAATGGATCTGATGGGCGCCATCATGGCCGCCCTCGCCGCCGCTCTGGGCGGTGGTTCGATCCGCGATGTACTAATCGACCGCCCGGTGTTCTGGGTTGTCGACCAGACTTACCTCATCGTGGCCCTGCTGACGGCGATCATCACCTTCTTCTGGGGACGCAAACGTAAGATCTCACCCAATTTCATTCTTTACCCGGATGCAGCTGGCCTCGCCCTGTTCACCATCGTCGGCACCCAGATCGGCCTGCAATGGCAAGCCCCCTGGCTGGTGGCCAGCCTGCTCGGAGTCATTACCGGAGTTTTTGGCGGGGTATTGCGCGACATTTTCTGCAATCAGGTACCGCTCACTTTCCTGCCCAACGAGCTCTATGCCACGGCGGCCTGGCTCGGTGCCCTGACGCTCATCGGACTGCAAAGCCTGGGATTCGACGCCGCTCTGGCGGCCTGGATAGGAATGGCCACCATCTTCCTCGTCCGTGCCGCGGCCATCCGCTTCCGGATCAAGCTGCCGAGCTTCCACGCCAAAGCCGACGGGTGATTGCTCAGGCAACAACAGCGTATCCGATTCAGCGCATCTGAGTCAGTACTCGACGGGCACCGGATCAAGGCTGCGCCAGAGGTACCAGGTTGCGACCGAGCGCCAGGGACGCCAGCTCTCGCCGAGTTCTGTCAGCTGCCGCCGCGTCGGTCGCTGGCCCGAGAAATAATGCAGGGCCGCCGCCTTCTGCAGACCGATGTCGTCAAGAGGCAGCACGTCCGGGCGCAGCAGGTTAAACATCAGGAACATCTGCGCCGTCCATTCGCCGATGCCACGCACATCGGTCAGCTCGTCGATGATTTCCGCATCCGCCATCTCCGGCCACGTATCCACATGGATTCGACCGGCCACAAAATGTCCGGCCAGGTCGGAGATGTATTCGACCTTGCGCGCCGACAGCCCACACGATCGCAAGGCATCTGGGGCCATGCGCAACACGGCGTCCGGGCTCATCTCAGGCAAACTCGACGCCAGGCGTGACCAAACGCTATCTGCCGCCTTAACCGAAATCTGCTGCCCGACGATCGAACGCACCAAGGTCGAGAACGCTGCGCCACGGGAAGCCAACGCAACGCCCGGATATTGTTTGATCAAGCGGCGCAAGACAGGATCGTTGCGCGTTAAATCGCGCACCGCCTCTGCCCAGTAATGAGGGAGCATTGACACGTTCACAGCCACTCCTGACAAGCAAATCGAATGAATCAACCCGCAGCACAAATTGCGAACTGCAGGGCGTCAACGTCGCGAAACGCCGACGCCGCACCTGCATTTTTTCGACTATTGTAAAGACGGCTGGAAACAATGCACGAATCAGTGTCTAATGCCGGAATTTTTTCGTCCGGACACACTCCAAAAAAGCGCCATAATTTAAAAAAATACAGTTAAATGAGCGCAATACACTGGCAGAGAGGCAAGCTTGCCGGACATCCGATTCTAAACCTCAACGACCGAAAGCACAGACCCATGGGTGATAAAGTCTGGCTGCAAAGCTACCCGGCCGGCATGCCGGCCGAGATCGCTGCAAGTCCTTTTCCTTCACTGAACGAACTCATTGAAGACATCACACAGCGTTTCCGAGACCTGCCTGCCTTCAACAACCTCGGACACACCCTGAGCTTTGGGGCGGTTGACCGCATGTCACGCGATTTTGCCGCCTACCTGCAGAGCCTCTCCGGCTTATCGCAAGGTGACCGCGTGGCGATCATGATGCCCAACCTGCTGCAGTACCCCATCGCCCTGTTTGGCATCCTGCGCGCCGGATTGACGGTAGTGAACGTCAACCCGCTCTACACCGCCCGCGAACTCGAAGCCCAGATGAAGGACTCCGGCGCCCGTGCCATCATCGTTCTGGAAAACTTCGCTCACACCCTTCAGAAAGTGCTCCCGGAGACCTCGATCCGCCACGTCATCAGCACCCAGGTCGGCGACTTCGTCCCCGCACCCAAGCGCTGGCTGATCAACGGCCTCGTCAAGCACGTCAAGAAAATGGTGCCCAAATGGCACATCCCGGAAGCCATACCGCTGCTCGACGCCATGCAGCGTGGGGCACAGAGCCCATTGACCCGGGTCAAGCTCACGGCGGATGACATCGCCTTCCTGCAATACACGGGCGGCACGACGGGCTCGGCCAAAGGGGCGATGCTCACCCACGGCAACATGCTCTCCAATCTGGAGCAAACCAACCTGTGGATCTCGGTCAGTTTTAAAGAAGGGCGCGAAATAGCCATCGCCCCACTACCGATGTACCACATCTTCTGCCTGACCTCGACCCTGGCCTTCATGAAGTGGGGCAGCCTCAGCGTCCTCATCACCAATCCCCGCGATCTTCCGGCCTTCGTCAAGGAACTTGGCAAGTGGAAATTCAGCGTCATGACCGGCGTAAACACACTGTTCAACGGCCTGATGAACACGCCCGGGTTCGATAAACTCGATTTTTCCTCGCTCAAGCTCGCCGTTGGCGGTGGCGCCTCGGTTTTGAAACCTGTCGCCGAGCGCTGGCAGCGGATTACCGGCGGCAACCTCACCGAAGCCTACGGATTGACTGAAACCTCGCCCGGCGTCTGCTGCACGGTCATCGGGACCCCCTGGAACGGCACCATCGGCCTACCGGTTTCCTCCACCGAGGTATCGATCCGCGACGACAATTTCGAAGAACTCCCGTTGTGGACCGGCGAAGGCGACATTGCCAAGTGCACCGGTGAAATCTGCGTTCGCGGCCCGCAGGTCATGCGTGGGTACTGGAACAACGAGACCGAAACGGCTCGTGCACTGCAGGACGGCTGGCTGAAAACCGGCGATATCGGGCACATGGACAGCCACGGGTACGTCACCATCACCGACCGGAAAAAGGACATGATCCTGGTCAGCGGATTCAACGTTTACCCGAACGAAGTCGAAGGCGTGGTCATGACCCACCCAGGCGTCGCCGAATGCGCTGTCGTCGGCGTTCCGGACGAGCATTCGGGCGAAGCGGTCAAACTCTTCGTGGTGCGCAAGGACCCCGGGCTCACCCAGGCCGACCTGCTCGCCTTCTGCAAAGGTGAGCTTACCGGCTACAAACGTCCCCACCAGATAGAATTCCGGGACGCGTTGCCAAAAACGCCGATCGGAAAAATTCTGCGCCGCGAATTGCGCGACCAGCCACCTCAAAGCTGAGCAAACGCACGCCGATCAGGCACAAAAAAACCGGCCCCATGCGGGCCGGTTTTTTTGGAAGCGCCTTGAAGGGCAATTCACAGCATGCTGCGGATCACTCCGGCCAGGCGCTCGACGCCCTCTTCGATGCGTGGCGGCGGCACGGTAACGAAGGCCAGGCGCAAGGCTTCGCGCACCGGCGCATCGGCATAGAACGGCGCGCCAGGCACAAATGCCACGTTCTGCTCGACGGCACGAGCCAGCACCGCCGAAGCATCCAGCCCGCGCGGCAACTCAGCCCACAGGAACATGCCACCACGCGGCGAATTCCAACGTACCCCTTCGGGCATATGCCGCTTAAGCGCATCAAGCATGGCGGCACACTGATCGCGATAGAGTGAACGGATCGTCGGAATGTGCTGGTCGAGGAAGCCATCCTTGATCACGTCAAAGACCGCCATCTGCGACAAGGTGGCCGTGTGCAGATCGGTGGCCTGCTTGACTTGAACAAGCTTGGCACGCAAAGCCCTCGGTGCAACGATATAGCCAAGACGCAAACCGGGTGCCAGGACCTTGGAGAACGACCCCATATACACCGTACGCTCGGGAGCCAGAGAACGGATCGACGGCGGGGTTTCGCCATCGTAGGACAGCGCCCCGTAGGGATCGTCTTCAAGAATCAGCAGATCGAGCTCACGCGCCCGCTGAGCCAGCTGATGACGACGCTCCCCGGCCAGCAAACGGCCGGTCGGGTTCTGGAAATTGGGCAGGCAGTACAGGAATTTTGCCTCCTGCATCGAAGCATCGAGCGACTCCGGAATGAGTCCGTCCTCGTCCGAGGGCACCGCGACGAAACGCGGCTCGAACAGGGAAAACGCTTGCAGGGCTCCCAGATAGGTCGGCGTCTCGACGAGCACCGTGTCACCCGGATCGATCAAGGCCTTGGCCAGCAGATCCAGGCCTTGCTGGGACCCGGAGACAATCAAAACTTCTTCGGGCGATACCGGCGCCTGCGGCGTCGACAGGCGCGCCGCAATCCACTCGCGGAGGGGCGCATACCCCTCGGTCGTACTGTACTGCAGCGCTTCGCGCCCACGGGTCTGCAAAACCCGGTCGAGTGCCGCCTGCATCTCGCCGACAGGGAAGGTCGAAGGTGCCGGCAAACCGCCGGCAAAAGAAATCACTTCCGGGCGCTCGGTTACCTTGAGAATTTCGCGAATTGCGGAACTCTGAATGGCGCGCGCCCGTTCTGAGAACAAGCGCTGGATATCGGGCGGGGAGTTCGGAATCTGGGCGGGGGCATTCATCGGTGTCTATCAAAAAAAGAGGCGACCCATACGGGCCGAGAATGGTAAGTGTAAGCCCTTTTTCACCCTCTCCAAAGTGAACTGCCGAAAAACAGCCCGTCCAGCCCCTGCCGCAGCGACAAATGCACGACACCACCCATGCTTGCCCGATATCAATCGCCATTTCACAGCATGAAAACAGGCTTTAGGGTAAAATCTGTGACAAATTTCACGTAACGCATCGTTTCACGCTCAGAAACAAGAAACGCCCGCGTGATTGCCCTGGCCAAGTATTCGTCGACCATGTCCTCCCCTTATTTTTTTCTCCGCCCCGTTCTTGCTTCCGACAATGCTTGGTGCGCCTTCGACTGGCAGACCAACGATCCGCTTTCGTGCCCTCCCGGGGACCTTCTGCATGTAATCAATGCAGCAGCGCTCAAACCGCTTGCCGACGCCCACCCCTTGATCGCTCAAGTCAGCACTCAGGCCATCGCAGATGATGCACTGGTCAGCGCGCTCGATCCCCGCCAGGTCGTGTTCATCCTGCCGGAAAGCGCACTCGACAACGCGAACACCTTGCAACGCTGCAAAGCCTTGCGTGACCGTGGCTACCGCATCGGCCTGCACGTCACCAGCGCCGCGCCGCTGCACCGCATTCCGCTCGCCGGCTTTGATCACCTGAGCTGCACAGGCGCCAATGTTCGCCAGGAGTTTTCGGGCAGCGACCTGCGCTACGTTGGCGACGCGGGCTTCCGTCGTATTGCCACAGCTATCGGCTCTTACGAAATGCACGACTGGATGCTCGGCAACGGTTTCGAGTGGTTCGACAGCCACTTCCTCGCCGCACGCAATCCGCACCTTGGCAACACGCCGGACATGACCCGGCTCAAGCTCCTGCGCTTGCTCAACATCGTGCGCAATGACGGCGACACCCGAGAAATCGAGGCCATCTTCCGCGAAGAGCCCAAGCTCTCGTACAACCTGTTGCGTCTCGTCAATTCGGTGGCTGTCGGGGCTCGCACCCATATCACCAGTTTTTCGCAGGCAATTGCCATCCTTGGCCGGCGCCAGTTGCAACGCTGGCTGCAACTCCTCGTCTATGCCAATCACCTGGCCGAAGGCAGCGCCCCCAACCCGCTGATGCAACTCGCCGCGGCACGCGGACGCCAGATGGAGTTGCTGTGCCTCGCACTCGACCCCAAACCCCAGATCGAAGAACTCTGCGAAGGCGCCTACATGACCGGGCTGTTCTCGCTGCTCGAGGTCCTGATCAACCTGCCGATGAGCGAAATCGTCAAGGAATTGCCACTCCAGGACCCGGTTCTCGAGGCGCTTGAATCCCCGGGAAAAGGCGGCCAACTGGCGCAACTGCTCGGCGCCATCACCGCTGGCGAAGCCGGACAATTCGCCCAGGCAGCAGAAATCTTCACCTCACTCGGCATCACCAGCGAGAAGCACGCCAAGGCACAAGGCGCCGCCATGCTTTGGGCCAGCCACATCGACCGACTCGCCGCCGAGTAAGGCAGATCAGTCTTCAAACCCCTGGCGACCATCGCCCAGCCACATAAGGTGGCTGGCGCATCCGGCGCGGCAATCGCTCGAGCCAAACCCGGGCACTGACACCTCACCGCCCACGCTACTATTGGCTTCACACTCGTGCATCACCGAGCGACGCACCGAGAGCACACGGACACCGGGTGCGGCGAGCAGGTAGTCAATATGCCATCGAAGTTTCTTTTCTTGCGCCAGATGCCGTGCGATACGCGCTTCGATATGCCGTCGCGCGCTCCCCGTGTAAACGTAGCGTCCGGCCGAAAACTCGAATCGACCGAAACGTCCGACGGTCACCCACACCGGCTGATCGACCTTGATCAGCAACTGGTAGGTGCAAGGCAAGTCGCCCTCACCAGGTCCGGCGAGCGCATCGACGCCAGTCGGCACGAACCGGCCTCAACCCGCGCAGAACGGATTGGTGGCGCGCTCCATACCGAAGGTCGACATCGGCCCATGCCCCGGAATAAATTCGACATCGTCACCCAGCGGCCAGAGCCGTCCGCGGATGGAGGCAATCAGCGTATCGAAATCGCCGCGCGGAAAATCGGTGCGCCCGATCGATCCCTTGAACAGGACGTCGCCAACCAGCGCCAGACGCGCCTCGGCGCTGAAAAACACCACATGCCCCGGCGTATGCCCAGGACAATGCACGACCTCCAGGATTTCGTCGCCCACCGACACCCGATCGCCATGCTCAAGCCAGCGATCCGGCACGAAGGAACGCACATCAGGAAAGCCAAACATCTTGCTCTGCTGTGGCATACCCTCGATCCAGAAGGCATCCTCGCGCTGCGGCCCCTCGACCGGCACGTTAAGATCATCGGCCAAAGCAGCCACCGCCCCGGCGTGATCGATATGGCCATGCGTGACCAGGATGCGTTCGACCACGACGCCGCGGCTAGCCACGGCAGCCAGTATTTTCGGCACATCGCCACCGGGATCGACCACCGCAGCGCGACGCGTAGCGGCGCACCACAACAGCGAACAGTTCTGGGCAAAAGGCGTAACGGGGATGATTTCGTAATGCAGGGCCATGATCGGCAAACCGCCAAAAAAGGGAAGACGCGAGTATAGCAGGGGCGTTCCGGCTACTTGACTGACGCGCCGGCGGGCACGCGGCGGGGCCAGAAACCGTAACCAATCACGGCGCCGAGAATGAGAAAAACCCCCAGGTAGAAAGTCCATCCCAATTCGCCGCCCTCGCCCAGCAGTACCGCCGCCATGGCGATCGCATAGACGGGTTCGATATTGACCGCCAACTGGGCACTGAAGGCGCTGATCTTGCGCAGGGCAACCAGGCTTAAGGCAAAAGGCAGCAAAGTACAGGCCAGCGCCAGGACAACCAGCCAAAGCAGATCCTGCGCCTCCGGCAGCAGCAACTCGGTGCCAAACATCCCCCAGAAGGGCACCGTCACGCCGAGCACGACAACCCCCGTACCCATCTGGAGCGTGGTCAGCGCCATGGCCGGCACGCGCATGGTCAATGACTTGTTGATGAGGCTGAAGAGTGCCGCCAGAAAGGCGGCCAACACACCCAGCAGCAAGCCCCAGTGCATCGAGTCGGGCACCCCACCGACGACCAGTGCGACCCCCGGCACACAGGCAAGGGCCACCCCAAGGTCCCGCAAGGCAAAGGGCTGCCTGCGCCAAAGCGGTTCGATGATCGACAGACAAACCGGCGCCATGGCCATGCAGGTTGCCGCCACGGAGGCATTGGCCGCCTTGATCGAACCGTAGAAACACAACCAATGCACCACCACCAGCACGCCGTTACCCAGCGCCAGGCGCAAATCGCGTGCGTCGATGCGCCGCAGCTGCCGCCAGACGGGTAACCACAACAACAGGCACCCCGAAACGATCAGAACCCGCCAGAACACCAGCGGCAAAGCGGCAAGCGTGATCAGCTTGCCCAGGATGGCAGTAAAGCCCCAGAGGAAAACGGAAAAATGAATCTGCAGATAGGGATTGCTGAGCATCGGGGAATCCTCTGGCGGTGCTGTCACAGCGACAGGCACGCCGACATTATCCTCGATAACCCTGGCGTTCTGCAGAGGATGATCGGCATCGTGAGGCTACCTCGCCCGGCGCTTGCTCCACTCCGAGCGCGGCACTATGCTGAAGCAAAGGCTGGTCCCGATCAAACGTACTGCGGAGGCCTTATGACCAAGGTGCTCAAACTGAAGGCTAAGATTGCCATACTGGTTGGGTCGACCCTGATCGGACTCCTGTTGCTGGCAGGTTTTGCCCTGTACCAAGGCCGCACCGACCTGATCGAAACGCGCCAGTTGCAGGTCAAAACAGCGGTTGAGGGAGCATACAACCTTGCTGCTGCCTATCACGCCCGCCAACAAGCAGGCGAACTGTCCGTAGCTGAAGCGCAGAAAGGCGCCGCACAGGCCATCCAGATGCTGCGCTTCGGCGGCCCGGATCGCAAGAGCGAGTACGTACATGTCTGGTCGCTCGAAGGAATCGGGGTTGTACACCTGCGCAGCGAGTTCATTGGCCAGGATATGCGCGAAAAGATCAAGGATGGCCAAGGCCGCTACACCGTGAAGCAAATCATTGCCGCCGCCCGTGAAGCCCCCAACGGATCATTCGTAGACACGGCCTTCCCACACCCAGGAGGAACCGAACCCGTCAGCAAACTGCAATACATCCTCCAGTTCACTCCCTGGCAATGGGCCATCGGCAGCGGCGTCTACATGGACGATGTCGAACGCGAACTACGCAGCCGACTGCTCACCGAGTTGTCCATCATCGGACTTATCATCATCGGCATTGGCCTGATTGCAGGCCTCATCGCACGCAGCATTTTCCGACAGGTCGGCGGAGAACCCTCGGATTCGATCGTATTGATGCAACGCGCCGCGACCGGCGATCTGACCGTCGACATCAAGGATGCCCCGGCAGGCAGCATGCTTGCCTCGCTCTCGGACATGATCCATTCCTTACGCCGCATGGTCGTCGACATCCGTCAGCATGCCGAAGACATGAAGAAAAGCGTCCACACGATCAACCACATGTCGGCCGAAGTCGCTCAAACGGCCATCATCCAGAATGAATCAACGTCTTCCATGGCCGCGGCAATTGAGGAAATGACCGTCAGCATCAGCCACATTTCCGACAGCGCCAAGGAAACCGAACAGGAGTCGATCGCCGCCGCGCAGCAGGCCGAAGAAGGCATGCAGCGAGTGGATTCAGCCAGCCGGGAAATCCAGCACATCGCCACGACGGTTAGCGAGGCGGCCACACGAATCCGCGAACTCGAGCAGCACAGCAACCGCATCTCATCGGTCGCCGCAGTAATCCGCGACATTGCCGACCAGACCAACCTGCTGGCCCTCAACGCGGCCATCGAGGCCGCCCGCGCCGGCGAG
>CAZHFS010000039.1:0-14244 GCA_964531885.1 uncultured Propionivibrio sp. | reverse complement strand
AAATGGCGGCGCCGGTGTTGTTGACCTTCATGCCGCGGCGCAGGCCGTCGGAGGAGCCCATGGCAATCGTGCGCACGATGCCGTCGCCCAGCTGTTGCTGCACTTCGAACATCAATTCGGCTTCACAACCGGCATGCTCTTCGGTTTTGTCGAGCTGAAGCGCGTCGTAAATTTTGGGCATCGCGTCGCGCGGGAACTGAATGTCCACCACAGCGCCGATACACTGAACAATGTTTCCTTGACTCATCGTCATATCCCCAATCATTGGTTAGTCGCGCGGTCAGACGGCAGCCGCGCCGCCGACAATTTCCGAAAGCTCTTTGGTGATCGCCGCCTGGCGGGCCTTGTTGTAGACCAGCTTGAGGTCAGCAATGACGTTCTTCGCGTTGTCCGTCGCGGACTTCATCGCCACCATCCGCGCACTCTGCTCGGAAGCCATGTTCTCGGCCACCGCTTGGTACAGGATCGCCTCAACGTAACGCACCAGCAGGTCATCGATCACCACCTTGGCGTCCGGCTCGTACAGATAGTCCCAGCGGTTCGATGTTTTGCTGCCGACCAGATCCCCGGACAAAGGCAGAAGTTGCTCGATCACCGGTTCCTGTTTCATCGTGTTGATGAAACGGGTATAGGCGATGTAGAGCACATCGATTTCGCCCTTCATGTAGGCATCCAGCTGAGCCTTGGCAGGCCCAATCAACCGTTCCAGGTGCGGCGTATCGCCAAGCCCGGTGGCTTGCGAAACCAGATTGGCACCAATCCGCGACATGAAACCCGCGGCCTTGTTGCCAATCGCCGTCACCTGCAGTTTCTTGCCTTCGCTATCCCAGACCTTCATGCGATTGAGCACCAGACGCAGAACGTTGGTGTTCAATCCGCCGCACAGCCCCTTGTCAGAGCTGATAGTGATGAGGCCAATCCCTTTGACGTCCTCACGCTTCTCCAGAAACGGGTGGCTGTAGTCACACAGGGCATGCGACAGGTTGCCGGCCACGCGCCGGATGCGCTCACCGTAGGGACGGGCCGCCCGCATCCGATCCTGCGCCTTGCGCATCTTGGATGCCGCGACCATCTCCATGGCCTTGGTGATCTTGCGCGTGCTTTCGACGCTCTTGATCTTGTTACGAATCTCCTTGCCGCTCGGCATGGCACTCTCCCGATCAGGCCAGCGAGGCCTTGAACTCCTCGATCGCCTTGGTCAGCGCCTGCTCGTCGTCGCCCTCAAGCGCCTTCGTCGACTCGATCTTATCGACCAGCGCGGCGTGATGCAGCTTGATATAAGCCTGCATCTTCTTTTCGACGTCGAGCGCCTTTTTCACTTCGACGTCGTCGAAGAGGCCCTTGTTCACCGCCAGCAAGGTAATGGCCATTTCCGAAACCGAAAGCGGCGAGTACTGCGGCTGCTTCATCAGTTCTGTAACCAGGCGGCCACGATCGAGCTGCTTCCGGGTCGCTTCGTCGAGATCGGAGGCAAATTGCGCAAAAGCCGCCAACTCGCGGTACTGGGCCAGCGCCAGACGCACACCCCCACCCAACTTCTTAATGACCTTGGTCTGAGCAGCACCACCGACCCGCGAGACCGAAATACCGGCGTCAATTGCGGGGCGAACACCCGAATTGAACAAATCGGTGTCGAGGAAGATCTGGCCGTCGGTAATCGAAATCACGTTGGTCGGTACGAAGGCCGACACGTCACCGGCCTGCGTCTCAATGACCGGCAAGGCCGTCAGCGAGCCTGTCTTGCCTTTCACTTCACCATTGGTGAAGTTCTCGACGTATTCCTCGTTAACCCGGGCAGCACGCTCAAGGAGGCGCGAGTGCAGGTAGAAAACGTCGCCCGGGTACGCTTCACGACCCGGCGGACGACGCAGGAGCAGCGAAACCTGGCGATACGCCCAGGCCTGCTTGGTCAGATCGTCGTAAATGATAAGAGCATCCTGACCGCGGTCACGGAAGTACTCGCCCATGGTGCACCCGGCATAGGGGGCGATGTATTGCAGCGCAGCTGATTCCGACGCGGTAGCGGCAACGATGATGGTGTATTCCATCGCACCGTGCTCTTCGAGCTTACGGACGACGTTGGCGACGGTCGAAGCTTTCTGACCAACGGCCACATAGATACACAGCAGATCCTTGCCCTTCTGGTTGATGATCGTGTCGACCGCAACTGCCGTTTTACCGGTCTGGCGGTCACCGATGATCAGTTCACGCTGGCCACGGCCGATCGGCACCATCGAGTCGATCGATTTCAAGCCAGTCTGCACTGGCTGGGAAACCGACTTGCGCCAGATCACGCCAGGCGCAACCTTTTCGATTTTATCTGTCAGCTTGGCGTTGATCGGGCCCTTGCCGTCGATCGGCTGGCCCAGCGAGTTAACCACACGGCCGAGCAACTCCGGGCCAACTGGAACTTCCAGAATGCGGCCCGTTGCCTTGACCGTATCGCCTTCGCTGATATGGTCGTATTCGCCGAGGACAACCGCACCGACCGAATCACGCTCCAGGTTCAGCGCCATGCCGAAAGCCCCACCCGGGAATTCAAGCATTTCGCCCTGCATCACATCTGCAAGACCGTGGATACGACAGATACCGTCAGTCACCGAAACAATGGTGCCCTGTGTGCGGGTTTCAGCCCCGACCTCGAGGTTCTGAATCTTGTTCTTGATCAGCTCACTGATCTCGGAAGGATTCAATTGCATGTTTTCTCCTAATTCTTGAGCGCCGTGGCCATGGCATCCAGCTTGCCGCGGACGGAAGCGTCGAGGACCTCGTCCCCGACGGCCACCTTGACGCCACCGATCAACGCCGCATCAACCTCGACCCGAGGTTGTAGCTTGCAGCTAAAGTGGACTTCAAGCTGGCTCACCAGATTGTTCAATTGCGCTGCATCGAGCGGGAATGCGCTACAGATCAGCGCGTCCTTGACCCCTTCTTCTTCGCTCTTGAACTGCTCGAAGAGTTCCCGGATTTCCGGCAACACTTCGATCCGCTCGTTTTCAGCCAGCAAGCCGATGAACGAGATCAGTTCGGAATCAGTGGGTTCGCCGCTGACCGAGATAAACACCTCGGCGACTTGCGCTGCGGAAAACTTGGGGTTGCCAACGACCTTGGCCATCTCCGGGTCCTGCGCAATGGCAACTAGCCGTTGCAGCCGGTCGGACCAGGTCGCCAACGACCCGCGTTCCTTGGCAAGGCGGAAAACAGCCTGAGCATAGGGACGGGCGATGGTGACAGATTCAGCCATGAGCGTCAGAGATCCTTCTTGATCGCGGCCAGCAGATCAGCGTGCGCCTTGGCATCAATTTCCCGACGCAGGATTTTTTCAGCCCCCGCGACCGCCAGGTCTGCCACACGCTCGCGCAAATCTTCGCGGATGCGCGCCGCTTCCTGCTCCAGATCCGCTTTGGCGGCCACAGCCACTTTTTCAGCCTCCAAGCGAGCCTGCTCCTTGGCGGCCTCGATGATCTTGAGCGCCTGCTTTTCAGCCTGAGCCACGATGTCCCCGGCTTTTTCTTTACCCTCGCGCACCGTGTCGGCCGAATGCTTGGCCGCCAGATCGAGGCTCTGGCGACCACGCTCGGCGGCAGCCAGACCTTCGGCGATTTTCGATGCGCGCTCGTCGAGCGCCTTCATGATAGGTGGCCACACGTACTTCATGGTGAACCACGCCAAAATGAAGAACACAACGCACTGGGCAACCAGTGTTGCGTTCAGATTCACGCTTTTCTCCCCTACAAGAGGTTGACGGGAGAAACCCGCTTACTTGATAACAAACGGGTTGGCGAAGGCAAACATCATGGCGATACCAACGCCGATCAGGAAGGCGGCATCGATCAGACCTGCAAGCATGAACATCTTGGTCTGCAGCTCGTTCATCAGCTCGGGCTGACGTGCCGACGCTTCGATGTACTTGCCGCCCATCAAGCTGATACCGATACATGCGCCAATAGCGCCCAAGCCGATGATCAGACCGCAAGCCAGCGCAACGTTACCGAGGACGATTTCCATGACTACTCCTTGAGTGGGTGGGTTACAAATTTACAAATGAATAGGTGCTGAAGAAACTTAGTGACTTTCGTGTGCCTGCCCGATATAGACCAGCGTCAACATCATGAAGATGAAGGCTTGCAACACAACGATGAAAATATGGAACAGCGCCCAGCCTGTGCCAGCGATCACATGCCCAAGCCAAAGGAGCGGACCAGCCAGACCGGAAGAGGCCCCCAGCGCGGCCCCCATCAGGGCAATCAGCATGAACAGGAGTTCCCCTGCATACATGTTGCCGAACAAACGCATGCCGTGCGAGACCGTCTTGGCCAGGAATTCGATCATCTGCATCAGGAAATTCGGCAGATACAGCAAGGGATGATTGCCAAACGGCGCTGTAAAGAGTTCATGCACCCAACCGCCCAGGCCCTTGATCTTGATGTTGTACCAGAAGCAGAGCAACAACACGCCAACAGACATACCCAACGTCCCGTTCAGATCAGCCGTCGGAACAACGCGCAAGTAGGCGTGAGGGTTGCCGGTAATCCACTGCCACAACATAGGCAGCGCATCGACGGGCAGGAAATCCATCGAATTCATCAGGAAAACCCAGACAAAAACCGTCAGGGCGAGCGGTGCGACAAACTTGCGCGACTGTTCGCTATGCACAATCGCCTTAGCCTGGTTGGCAACCATCTCCAAGAGTATTTCCAAGGCCGCCTGCGCGCGACCGGGCACACCCGAAGTTGCACTGCGCGCGATGCGATGCATGAAAAAGAGGCCGAGCACACCCATCAACACCGAAAAGAACACGGTGTCGAGGTTGAGCAAACTGAAGTCAACGATGGATTCCTGCGCATGCCCAGAGGTATTCAACTGGGTTAGATGGTGGACAACATATTCGCCCGCTGTCGGAGCAGCACCGGTACCTGTAGCCATATCAGGACTTCTTCAAAAAAGCCAAAAACCCCGCTTGCAATGCAAGCCCCAGACCAATCAGCATTGAAGGCCAATGCAGATCAGCATATGTTCTTACGATCAGCACCAACAAGCCGATCGTTGCTCCAACCTTGACAAATTCGCCAAGGAAAAAATTTGCCGCATAAGCTGCACCGGGCCGCCTGCTCAGAGAGTACAGCCGCAGCGCGAATAGCAAGTTGGGAAGCACACACGCCCCGCCGCCCAACAAGGCCGACACAGCCGCACTGCCCCCCGCCCACGAGGCACAAACGCCAGCAACCAACAAGGTAGCGACGACTTGTAGAAGGATAGCTCTGAACACGTGTGGCCGCTACAAAAAACCAGACAATTATCTGTCAGTCAACTATAAGACTATGCAAAAAGTCACACACAACTAGCGAGCCGACGATTCTAACGCCTGCCCGCACAATTGAACACCCTGCGCCAACCGGCTCAGAATGCCTTTACCGCAACCGCTGAAGTATCCCTTCGAGCTGATCGAGATCACCAAAGTCGATCTGGATCCGGCCCGCACCTTTCTTATTTGTACGAATCTCCACTTTGGCACCGAGGAAATCGGAAAGTTCCTCTTGCAAACGCATTACATCGCGATCGGTCTTTTTTTCCTCGATGGGCCGAGCCGGCTTGAGTGCGAGCTGAGCCAAGCGCTCGGCTTCGCGCACCGACAAACGCTTCTGCACAATACGCTGGGCAAGCTGCGCCTGCAGAGCCCCGGACAGCGGCAGCAGCGCCCGTGCATGGCCCATATCGATATCGCCGCGCATGAGCATCTCTTGTACCGGGGCAGCCAATTGCAGCAAACGGAGAAGATTGGAGGCTGCAGGACGCGAGCGCCCCACTGCATCTGCTGCCTGTTGATGAGTCATCGAGAATTCGTCGATCAGTCGCTGCAACCCCAAAGCTTCTTCGAGCGGATTCAGGTTTTCGCGCTGGATATTCTCAATCAGCGCCATGGCCAAAGCCGACTCATCCGGTATTTCGCGCACCAGCGTCGGCACGTCGGTCAAACCGGCCATCTGGGCAGCTCGCCAGCGTCGTTCGCCGGCAACGATTTCGAACCGCTCCTCGCCCAATCCTTCGCCGACCGGACGCACCAAAATCGGCTGCATCAAACCCTGCGCCTTGATCGACGCCGCCAGTTCCTCGAGCGATGCTGGATCCATCTGGGTACGCGGCTGGTATTTGCCTGGCTGCAAACTTCCGACCGCAAGAGTCCGCTGCTGCTCTTTCCCCGGGCGCTCATTACCGGCTAACAGGGCATCCAGGCCGCGGCCGAGTCCCTTCAACTTCATGCTTGCACTCCTTGCGCCTCTGCCTGATGGGCAATGCCATCACGGCGGTCGATGATTTCCTGTGCCAGCATCATATAGGCTTGAGCCCCCTTGGACTGCTTGTCGAAGGCAATCACCGGCTTACCGTACGACGGCGCTTCGGCCAACCGAACGTTACGCGGGATGATGGTACGGTAAACTTTTTTCCCGAAATGCTCGACGAGTTCTCCCGAGACTTGCTGGGTCAGTGTCGACCGCGGATCGAACAGAGTACGCAACAAGCCCTCGATTTCAAGCTGTGGGTTGAGATTGGCGCGCACGCGCTTCAGCGTGGCAACCAGGTCGGTCAGCCCCTCCAGTGCATAATATTCGCATTGCATCGGAATCATAACTGCCTCGGCCGCCACCAAGCCGTTAACCGTCAGCATGTTGAGGGCTGGAGGGCAATCCATCAGCACAAAATCGTATTCGGCAAGCACTGGCGCCAGCGCATCGCGCAGCCGGTATTCCCGTCCGGCGATGTCGATCAGTTCAACCTCTGCTCCTGCCAATTCGCGGTTCGCGGGCAGAATGTCAAAACCAAATTCCGTCCGGATGCGTGCATCAACCAGGGTCGAACGACCAATCAGTATCTGGTAGACGGTTGGCAAAGCCTCGCGCTTTACCACCCCGCACCCCGTTGTGGCGTTACCCTGCGGATCTAGATCGATCATCAGCACCCGCTGCCCGAGTGATGCCAGACACGCCGAAAGATTGACGGCCGTCGTGGTCTTGCCGACACCGCCCTTCTGATTGGTCACTGCCAGTATTCTTGCCAACTCAACCCCCTCCCGCCGTGATCGGCGCCAGACGGTTCACGCCGTCTTTTTCGAGAATAACCACATGCCGCTCACCCTCAATCCCGGGCACCTCCAGCGAGCAGACCTGCTGCACGCGCACCCCGGCGGGCAGAGCCGCGATCTCCGCGTGCGGCCACAACCCTTTTAGCGCCAACCAAACCCCTTCGTTTGCCAAGAGATGGCGAGACAGGGAGACAAAATCAGACAACTCGGCAAAGGCTCGCGAGGTTATCGCTGTAAACGGCACAGTCGGATGATACTGTTCGACCCGCCCGCAGTGAACGCTCACGTTTTTCAGCTTCAGTTCGATCGTCGCCTGGCGCAGGAACGCCGTTTTTTTCGAATTGCTATCGAGCAGGGTGACTGCCAGCTCCGGGCATGCAATCGCCAAAGGAATGCCAGGCATCCCGCCGCCGCTACCAACGTCGAGCAGGGCGCCCGCTGGCACGTAGGGCAGAACGGCCAGCGAATCGAGCAGGTGGTGGCTGACCGCCTTCTCGGGCCCACGCAGGGCGGTGAGGCTGTAGGTCTTGTTCCACTTCTCGAGCAGAGCCGCATAGGCCAGGAGTTGCCCTTGGGCGGTCGCCGTCAGGTCGATACCCATCGCCTCAAGGCCTTCGGCCAACTGGCGCTGCGCCTCGCCGCTCACTGGACTACCCCCGATTCGCCGGCCATTTCAGCGCGCTTGAGGTAAACGAGCAGGATCGAGATCGCCGCCGGGGTCATCCCCTGAATGCGCGATGCCTGTCCGATGGTTTGCGGCCGGTGGTGGGCAAGTTTCTGGCGGATTTCATTCGACAACCCCCCGATGCGCGCATAGTCCAGATCGGGCGGCACAACCGTGTTTTCGCTGGACTGGCTTTTAGCGACTTCCTCGGCCTGGCGATCGATGTAACCCCGGTACTTGGCCTGGATCTCGACCTGCTCAATGACCAATGGATCGCCCACCCCTGCATCCACACTCGCCTCACCGAGGCGCAAGGTCATCAGCCCGGCATAGTTCACGTCCGGGCGGCGAAGCAGGTCGTACAAGGTGTATTCGCGCTCGATTCCCTTGCCGAGCACCCGCTCGGCCTCACCAGCTGCGAGCCGTTGCGGATGCACCCAGGTCGACCGCAAACGCTCCTCTTCGCGTGCAATCGCCTCCCGCTTGGCACAAAAGGCCGCCCAACGGACATCACCAACCAGACCGAGCGCCCTTCCCTGCTCGGTCAATCGCATGTCTGCATTGTCCTCGCGCAGGCTCAAACGATACTCGGCACGGCTCGTGAACATGCGGTATGGTTCGGAAACGCCGCGTGTGATCAGATCGTCGACCAGCACCCCAAGATACGCTTCGTCCCGTCGCGGCGACCATGCCGGTTTGTCCTGCGCCAACAACGCCGCATTGGCACCGGCCAGCAAGCCCTGGGCTGCGGCTTCTTCATAGCCCGTCGTGCCATTGATCTGACCGGCGAAGAACAAACCCCGGATGGCTTTGGTTTCAAGAGAAGCCTGCAGTCCGCAAGGGTCGTAGTAGTCGTACTCGATGGCGTAGCCAGGTCGCAGGATATGGCAGTTCTCCAGACCGCGCATGGTACGCACCAGTGCAAGCTGGACATCGAAAGGCAAGCTCGTGGAGATACCGTTCGGGTAGATCTCGTGCGTTCCCAAGCCTTCCGGTTCAAGGAAAACGTTGTGGCTGGATTTGCTCGCGAAGCGATGGATTTTGTCTTCGATCGATGGACAGTAGCGCGGCCCGACGCCTTCAATGACACCAGCGTACATCGGCGAGCGATCGAGATTGGCACGGATGATTTCGTGCGTCCGCTCGTTGGTACTGGTTACCCAGCAAGGGAGTTGTTTCGGATGTTGCGCTGCATCGCCGAGAAAGGAGAAAACAGGCAACGGGTCATCCGAGTGCTGCTGTTCCAGCGACGCGAGGTCGATGCTCCGACCATCGAGACGCGGGGGGGTCCCCGTCTTAAGCCGTCCGGCGGGCAACTGCAGGTCACGCAGACGTGCTGCAAGCGGGATCGCTGGCATATCGCCCATGCGTCCACCGCTCGCACTCTGCAGGCCGACGTGAATGAGACCATTAAGAAATGTTCCGGCCGTGAGCACCACGGCCCGCCCCATAAACCGCACGCCCAATTGTGTCACCACCCCGGCAACTCGTTCGCCCTCAACAATCAGGTCATCGCAGGCCTGCGCAAACAGCGTGAGGTTGGGCTGATTTTCCAGGCGACCACGGATCGCCTGCTTGTACAACACACGGTCGGCTTGCGCACGCGTTGCGCGAACGGCTGGCCCCTTGGAGGAATTGAGGATGCGAAACTGGATGCCAGCTTCGTCGGTAGCCGCGGCCATAGCGCCATCGAGCGCGTCAACTTCCTTGACCAGATGCCCCTTGCCGATACCGCCGATCGACGGGTTACAACTCATCGCCCCGAGCGTATCGAGGTTATGGGTGAGCAGCAGCGTCTTTGCACCCATGCGCGCGCTGGCCAACGCCGCCTCAGTGCCGGCATGGCCACCGCCGACGACGATCACGTCAAAACGGTCAGGAAACAACATCTGGGAAAGTACGGGATACGCGAAGGATAAGACCGGGGATTTTACGCCAATCCCATGAAAAATAACAGGTTTGGTTCAACGACCCAGCACCCAATAAGCAGCCGACAAGTTGCCAGCCGGAAGTGTGTCGCGTAAGGTGAATACATGACTGCAAGCACACCCGCACAAGTTGCCGGCCTTCTTGCCAAACTCGGCAAGGATTTCGAGCGCATGCGTGTCCTCCTTGTCGACCGGCACAGCAGCGCAAGAAATTCCCTGCGCGTGATTCTGTCGACCCTGGGACTGACGAGCATCCACCACGCTGCAAGCTCCAGCGAGGTCTTGCGCCAAGTCAAGCAGTACGAATTCGATGTCATCTTTTCGGATTACCAACTCGAAGATGGGCGGGATGGGCAACAGTTGCTCGAAGAGCTCCGCCAGACGCACCTGATTCCGCTCGCCACTGTTTTCATGCTGATCACCGCAGAGCGTAGCTACCGCAACATCGTTTCCGTTGCCGAACTCGCCCCGGATGATTATCTGATCAAGCCGTTCACCTCCGAACAGTTGCAGGTGCGATTGTTGCGTGCCTTGTACAAAAAGGCATTTTTCTCACGTGTGTTCCGCCACCTCGACAACGGCGCCTACAATGACGCACTCGCCGCCTGCGAGGCTTTACTCGGCCAGGAAGAGCAATTCCACTACGACGTATTGCGCTTCAAGGGTGAAATCCTCAATGCCCTAGGGCGCCATGACGAAGCGCAGGTGGTGTACCAGCAGGTTCTCGACAATGCCATGGTGCCTTGGGCCCGCATGGGCTTGGCCATCGCCCTGCGTGGCCAGGATCAGCTGGCCGAGGCCGAGGAGATCGGCGCCTCCCTGATCGAAGATTTTCCCGACTTCATGGCAGCGTACGATTTCGTCGCCAGCGTCCGTGAAGAACTTGGCAAGCTTGCCGAAGCTCAGACGGTGCTTCAAGAAGCCGCTGACCGTTCGCCGAACAATTCACTTCGCCAACGCATGGTCGGCGACGTGGCAACACGCAACAACGATCTTGATGCTGCTGAAAAAGCGTACGGCAAAGTACTCGACCGGCATCGAGGATCGACCTTACGTGTCGTTGACGATTACACCAATCTGACCCGGATCATGCTTGACCGCGGCAATGTGGCCGGTGCCCGACTGATTACCCAGGACCTCCGCCGCAACTGGCGCAGCAACCCGCAGGGCGAGCTTGCCGCGCTTGTCATGGACAGTCTGTGTTGCGACAAAGAAGGCGAACCGGCCAAAGCCAAGGCTGCACTTGAAAAGGCGCTGGCCTTGCACGACAGGATCGCTGCCGAACCCGACGGCAATACCGGATCAGCGTTCTCGCAAAAAATTGCCGTCGACCTCGCACACGCTTGCCTGGCCACGGGCAACCAGGACAAGGCCCAGGAAATACTCGGCAAGGTCGCCGCAGAGAATCACGAAGATCGCGGCGTCATCGCTCAAATCCAGGGAGTATTTTCCAAAACCGGCAATGAAGATGCCGGCCAGACTCTCCTTGCCAAGGTCAGCCGCGAAATCGTCGAGCTCAACAACCGCGGGGTCATGGCCGCACGCAGTGGCGATCTGGACGGATCGGTCCAGATGCTCATCGAAGCGGCCGAGCGTGTTCCCAACCTCCAGTTCCTGATCAATGCCAGCAAGGCTATCTTCACCCTGCTCGAGCGCAAAGGCTGGCAAATCGACCTGGGGCAACGCGCCGTGCGCTACCTGCAAATGGCCCAGGCCAAGGATCCTCTCAATCCCAAGGTCATCTCGGCCCGCGAACTCTATCGCCAGGTCGCCCGCAAATACGGCATCGAAGTCGCCCCGCTGACGTTGCCCGGCAGCTAATCAATACGCTATGACGGTCGCAGCCCGCGCAGAATGCGTCTGATCGGCGTGGGCAAGGCGGCGGTCTCGATTTCGTTCCACGGCAACCACACCCATGCGGACTCTGCATCCATAAGCAAGCTGATGCGTCTCACCACGCGATAGCGTCGCGGCCGCAGCCACAGATGAAAATGACTGAAGGTATGCCGAAACTCAGGCACTGCCTCCCCTTGCTCGATATCCACCCCTTGCTGGATGAGCAAGGGATGCAATTCCTCGGCAGACGGCAACACCAGCAAGCCGCCCCAAATACCGCGCGGCGGGCGGCGCAGGAGCAGCACCCCTGCCCCATCGTCGACAACAGCCAGAACGGCCTCTCGTTCCGGCAATCGCTTGCGCGGGCGCGCGACCGGCAATTCTGCCTGACGGCCCTGCGCCCTGGCCTGACACAAGGAATACAGAGGACACGGCGGACAGAAAGGCTGACCGCGCACGCAGACTGTGGCGCCCAGATCCATCAATCCTTGGGTATAGGCCTCGATACCATCCTGCGGCAAGAGGCGCTCGGCCAGTTCCCACAATGTGCGCTCCACCGCTGCTGCCCCCGGAAAACCATCGATCGCAAAACAGCGCGCCAGGACGCGTTTGACGTTCCCATCAAGAATCGCCGCCCGCGTGCCAAAGGAAAAGGCCGCAATCGCTGCCGCGGTAGAGCGCCCAATACCTGGCAGCTCGGCAATTTTTGCTGGATCGCGCGGGAATTGCCCACCATGTTTCTCGATCAACACCTGAGCGCAGCGATGCAGGTTGCGCGCCCGTGCGTAGTAGCCGAGGCCAGCCCACAGCTCAAGAACTGCATCGGCGGATGATGCCGCGAGACTGCCCACATCGGGAAACCGCTCAAGAAAGCGGGTGTAATAAGCGACCACGGTTACAACCTGCGTCTGCTGCAACATGATTTCAGACAGCCACACCCGATATGGGTCGCGCGTGGCCTGCCACGGCAGGTCGTGCCGTCCTTCCTGCTGCTGCCAGCGGATCACCCGCGCAGAAAAATTCGCTGCACCATCCTCCCCGCGCGTCATCATCCCATTATCGCCCTGTCCGTTCCTGCTTACCTGATTGCCGCTCATGGCCCCACGCTTCCGCTCTTGGCTCGACATTCCCCATTTTCCCGGCCCATAATGCATTAACTGATGCCGCGCTGCCCGGCCCGACCAGACAATGTCAATTGCGCAAGGTTCCTGAACTTCCCGACGCCCAACTGATCTTAGCATCCTCGCCGTATTCCTCTGCACTTAGATGACCTCAACTGCCACCACGCAAGAATGCCCTGAACAGGGCCTGCTTTCCCCCGCCTGCCTTGACTGCCAGAGCGGTCGCACCCTGTCGGCGCAAGGCATGTGCTGCAAGGACTTTCGTCGTGCACTGGGCAGTTTTCCCACCGGGGTGACCGTACTTACCACGCTCGATGCCGACGGACGTAGCTGCGGCATGACCATCAGTTCCTTCAATTCGGTCTCGCTCGACCCACCGCTCATCCTGTGGAGTCTGGCCATCACGTCACCGAGCGTTGAAGTATTCCGTCATGCCAGCCACTATGCGGTCAACATCCTTGCCTCCGACCAACAGGCCATCTCCAATCGCTTCGCTTCGCGTCTAGCGGATCGCTTTGAGGGCGTCGATACGCGCAGCGGTCTTTCCGGTACGCCGCTCATCGAGGGATGTGCCGCCTGGTTCGAATGCCGCCACGAAGCCATTTACCCAGGCGGAGACCACCTCATTTTTGTCGGCCGGGTAGAGCGATTTGATCACAGCCCCTCGCTCCAACCACTTGTTTTCCACAGCGGCGCCTACGGACGCCTGGCTCCGCGCAGTTGAAACATCGATTGAATCCCACCTGAACAAGGTACGATTACGCTTTCCGTCTTTCGGTTCGTACTCAACGCACCACGAGGAATCATAATGACCCAGAAAACCCACTCCTCCCGCTCCATCATGCTGATCACGATCGGCGTTGCCATACTCCTGTCATTGCTTGTCTGGCCGCTGTCGCAACTCGGCAAAGGCTCATCCAGTCCGGCCAGTGGCGACGAGGCAGAAATGCGCATCCAGCCCGTGGCACGGGTTGAGCTGCGCCAAGCGCCCGTGGTGCGCACCGACAGCAAGCCGCGCAGCGGCGATGCGGTCTACGCAGCCGTTTGTCAGACCTGCCATGCCGCCGGGCTCGCCGGCGCACCCAAGACGGGCGACAAAGCCGCCTGGGCAGCACGTATCGCCACGGGTAACGCCGCCCTGCTCAAATCGGCCATCAACGGCAAGGGGGGAATGCCTGCGCGCGGCGGCGGTGCTGACCTGACCGACGCGGAAATCAAAGCGGCGGTCGAGTACATCATCGGGAAAGCCAAATAGCATCCGCACCCAAACATAGACGTTAAGCGACAAGGGAGGCCATGCCTCCCTTTGTTTCGTCTGCGCCACGAACCAGCCGCCCACATCATTCGCACGCCTATCAACAAAAAAAAGGGAGGCCCCGCTGGGCCTCCCCTGCCAGACGCCGCCGAATCGGTGAGCGGTCGTCGGCTGTGTGCTGCACTACCTCACTTGACGGCCGGAGCGACTGCCGGTTGTACCGTCGGCGCGGCACCCGTCGTGGCGACAGGCTTGGCGGTCGACTTGGCCTGCTTTTCGACTTTCTTGGCCGCCGTCTTCTCGACCTTCTTCTCGGTGTGCGCGGCTTTCTTTTCCTCCGCCTTCACCGCCGGTTTGGC
>CAZHFS010000038.1:0-14312 GCA_964531885.1 uncultured Propionivibrio sp. | reverse complement strand
TCCCGCACATCGACGCCTACCTCGCGATGTACAAGGACTTCACCCAGCGCAGTGCCGGCATTCGGCGCGCAGGTTCGGCAGCACTTGACCTGGCCTACGTCGCCTGTGGCCGCCTCGACGGTTTTTGGGAAATTGGCCTGAAGCCCTGGGATTCGGCAGCGGGGAGCTTGCTGGTCACGGAAGCGGGCGGACTCGTCGGCGACCTCTCGGGGGCAGACGACTATCTGGCCACCGGCAACATCGTGGCTGCCAGCCCCAAGGTCTTTGCCCAGATGCTGCAAACCATCGAGCCGCACCGCACCCCGGCACTCCAAGCCTGACCCCCCGCGCTGCGGGAGGAAACCGCAGCCAAAGCGCAACGCATTTGCCACGCCCCGCAGTCGCCCTGCGGGGCGTTTCTTTTTTTACGAGAAAAACGCAAATCCCGCCCAAATCAAACCCACTAGTAGATTGATTATTAAAGGATAAAAAATCATTCAAAAAAGCGACTTGACGGCATAAAAATGCCTATCTAACATGCGCCGAAAAAAAATTTTTACCTTTACATCAACAAACTAAAGGAAAGACCCATGGAGGCTGAAAAATCCGAAAGCAAGCTGGGTATCGGCGCTTACCTCGCGCTGATTTTCGCAATCATCTTTTTCTCCGGGCTCGCCAAGAACGAGCAGTTCGTCAAGATGCTGCCCGACAAGCAGTGGGTCACCGCCGCATCCGTGTTCGACTTCGGCACCCTCAACGGCTCCTTCGGCAAGGTACTGACCAGCGCCACCGCCAAACCGGACGGCAAGATCGAAACCAAGTCGGGCAATTTCCGGGGCGCCGGCGGCAACGGTGCGATGGACGGTTTCATGTTCGCCCTCGGGCTCATCCCAACGGTGATGTTCGCCCTGGCTGTCATCAACGTTCTTGAGGGGTATGGCGCACTGGAGGCGGCGCGACAACTGTTAACCCCCCTTCTCAGGCCGCTCATGGGCATTCCCGGCACAGCCGCCCTCGGCATCATCAGCAGCCTGCAAAGTACGGATGCAGGCGCCTCGATGACCCGCGCCCTCTACGATGAAGGCGGCATCACCGAGAAGGAAAAAGACATCTTCACCATGTTCCAGTTCTCGGCCGGCGCCACGCTGACCAACTTCTTCTCCACCGGCGCCATCCTGTTCACCCTGACCCTGGCCGACGGCAAGATCGCCACCCCGGTCACCATGGGACTGTGCGTTGGCGTGATGCTCCTGTTCAAGGTTTTCGGAGCGAACCTGATGCGCCTCTACTGGACGTTCATCGTCGAGCCCAAAGAAAAAACTGCGCTCGCCACGAAATAAGGAGAACTGAAAATGGCTGAGAATCAACAAAGCAAACCGATGATCACCGACGTCTTTGTCGCCGGTGCCCGCAAGGGCTGGACGCTCGCCACAACGAGTACCCTGCCCAACGTCCTGATGGCCTTCGTCGTCATCAAAGCCCTCGAACTCACTGGCCTGCTCAAGCTAATCGGCACGATCTTCGCCCCGATCATGGGCATCTTCGGCCTTCCTGGCGAAGCGGCAGCTGTCTTGCTCGCTGGCTGGATGTCCATGGGCGGCGGTGTCGGCGCCGCGGCCACCCTGTTCGGCTCCGGCATTTTCAACGGTGACCACCTGGCCATCATCGCCCCGGCACTGTTCCTGATGGGCTCGCAGGTCCAGTACGTCGGCCGGCTGCTCGGCGTCGTCGGCACCCGCGCCCAGCACATCCCGGTCATGATCGGCATTTCGGTGCTGAACGCCTTTGGCGCCATGTTGGTCATGCGCGTGCTGATCTAGTATTCTCCCGCATGTTCTCAAGCGCGCGCCTTGTCTCCTACCGGAACAAGGCGCGTGTTGTTTTGATCCCCAATTTTCCATCTCCTCATACTGACCATGAACCTCAACGACTTCATCGAAGAACTCCGCCCCCTGGTCAACACTGACTGCGGCACGACAACCACGGCCGGCGTCGCCCAGATCGCCCAGAGCATGCACCAGAAGTACCTTGATCTTGGCTGGCATGCGGAAATCGTCGACCTCGGCTCGGCCGTCGGCCCCGGCGTCTTTGCCACCAATAAACCGGGGGCCAGCCAGTACGACGTGCTGCTCGTCGGCCACATGGATACCGTCTTCCCGGAAGGCACCGCCGCCGAACGGCCGCTCACGATCGACGGCAACATCGCCCGCGGCCCGGGCGTTGCCGACATGAAGGCCGGCCTGATCAGCATCCTCTGGGCGCTGCGCGGCCTGGATGCCGCCACCCTCGATCGACTGGCCATCGCCATCGCCATGAACCCCGACGAAGAAACCGGCTCCGTCCACTCGCATGACTGGATCGGATCGATCGCCAAGAAGAGCCGCTGCGTCCTCGTCGCCGAAGCAGCGCGTACCGATGGCACACTGGTCAAAGCCCGCAAAGGCGTTGGCATCTACCAGATCGAATTCAAGGGCGTTGCCGCCCACGCCGGCAACGACCACGAGAAAGGTCGCTCTGCCGTCACCGAACTCGCCCACTGGACACTCGCGCTCGAAAAACTCACCGACTACACCGCCGGCACCACGGTCAACGTCGGGCTGATCAGCGGCGGCACGGCAACCAACGTCGTTCCCGAGCATGCCACTGCCAAGATCGACATCCGCTTCTGGAAAACCAGCGAATTCGAAAAGATCGAACGCGCCTTGCAGGAACTGCAGGGGAAACCGTTCACCCGCGACGTGAGCGTCACCCTCCAGCGCTTGTCGTTCATGCCCGCCATGGAAGCCTCGGCTGACACCGAAGCACTGATGCGCACCGTCGAGGCAGCGGGAGCAGAAATGAACCTGCCGATCGGCTGGAAGGCCGTGGGCGGCGGCTCGGACGCCAACCACACTGCTGCACTCGGCATTCCCTCGCTCGACGGCTTTGGCCCGATTGGCGGCAACTTCCACAACGAGAGCGAATACCTCGAACTCGACAGCGTCCTGCCGCGCATCCAGCTATTGCAGAACGTCCTGCGCCGGCTATAGCGCACGGCATGGCGGACGGCACCCCGTCCGCCATCATTTCCCTCCGCCCCCCGGCAACGGCTGGCATGCGCCCGTCACCAAGCGCTCACCCTCGCCGCACCAGCTCCCCGGCCACCAGACGGTAATACCAAAATGCCTCGTCGGTCTCCAGGCGCCTGCCCAGATCGGCCGGCGACAGACCGGTGACTCGTCGGATTTCACGCCCCATATGCGACTGATCGGCATAACCCGCGTTGGCAGCAATCGCTGCGAGGCTTGCATCGCCTGCTCGCCGTGCCTCAAGGTGGCGCAAAAACGCCTCTTCAGCGCGAATGAATAGCGCCAGATCACGGCAGCTCTGCCCCGTCCAGTCACGCACCTGCCGCTGCAGCTGACGCAGGCTTCGTCCTGCCGAGGAGTGTGTCGCACGGGTCGCAACGGAACGGACCCAATCGCTGAGAAAGGGGGTCGGGCTGGCCGCACTGGCGCCATGCCACAAAGGCCGAAATACGACTTCCAGCATGGCAAACGGTGCCTCCTTCCCTGCATCGAGAACCGCCTGGCAGGCCTGCATGAGCGCAGGCGGAGCGACTTCCGCCAAGGGCACACTCCGATCAATGAAGGCACCGATCGGACGCCCGATCAGACGACGCATTGCCTCAGGATAAAAACCCACCGATAGGGCATGCACCGGCCCCGGCGACCAACTCACGTACGGGGTACGCTGCGGCCCGGAAAAAACCAGCTGAGACAAAACCGGGCCAAGAACACCGTCATCCACTCGCTGCAGTGCGCCCTCGAAGATCCAGGAAATCACCACCATCGGCGTCGCCGGGAAATAGTTGAAGCGATCCGCATCACTTAAAAAACAACCGCGCGTATCCCGCTCGACGCCAGCCAGCAAACAAGCCCCCAACTCAGAGCAAGGCGTATGCATAAGAGCAATCGGATGGGCCATGGCGTGTCGTTTCCGTTCTAGCGAGATCAAGACAGGCTAAGCATGATAGCCAACCCCACCCCGCAAGGAGCAATAAAAAATGAAGACAGTCACCCAAGGCCGTTGTTCGCACATACTGCGCAGCATGGCAACCTCCGCCCGGATCGCCACCACGGTATTGATCCGGCGCATGTTTGGCAGGCCGCTCGTTGCACAATGGCCATTTCTGGTTGAATACGGAACACTCTTCTTCCGAGCACAGTTCAGCCACGCCTTTCGCCTGAGCCACACCATCGCAGAGAGCCGCGCGTATTTCGACAGCGTCTACGGCCTGCTCGAAACCTACCCCGACGTCGACATCAAGCCAACCTGCCAGGGAGAGCCGCGCGGACACTGGTTCATACCTAAAACGCGGCACAGCAACGCCACCTTGCTCCACTTCCACGGCGGCGGATACACCTTCTATGCCGCCGTTTCACACCATTTTGCCGCCTGCTTGGCGCACACCCTGGGAGTCACGGTATTTGCGCCGGACTATCGATTGACCCCGGAACACCCGCATCCAGCACAACTCGACGATGGCCTGGCAGCCTATGCCTACCTCATCAACAAAGGCATCGACCCGGCAACCCTCATACTTTGTGGCGACTCGGCCGGCGGCCACCTGGCCCTGATGACCCTGACTAAACTGACCCAGGCTCATCTGCCCAAACCCGCGCTGACCCTTGGCCTGAGCCCGTGGACCGACATCGGGCGGCGCGGCAAGAGCCAATTCGGCAATGACCGTTTCGACCTCGTACAAGGCAACATGACCCTGCAGTTCGCTGCCTGGCTCAAGGGCGGCCAAGCCCTCAGCGACGAAGAGCTCTCGCCGATCCATCAGGATTTCAAAGACCTTGGACCGATCTACCTGCAAGCCGGGGGTAAGGAGATCCTCGTCGACATGATCCGGGACTTTGCAGCAGAACTCGCCACCCAGGGCGCGCAAGTACGGCTGGACACATGGGAACACATGATGCATGAATTCCAAACCTACGGAGACTATCTGCCGGAAAGCCGCGACGCCCTCAACCGGCTGCGGGAATGCATCGCCTGGGCCCTCGGCAAACCGCATCGCTTTTCCGCCGACGCCCAAACCGAAACCGACTCGCTATGACTCCGTTCCAGTTTTGCCAGATCAGGAATCGGTTACTTGTTGCTTGTCAGCTCTTTGAAATCACTTACGATCGTCTCAAGTGCACTAGTTCCGTCAGATTCCTTTGCTGTCCAGGTGTTACCACTCACAGAGGAGGACAAGTGGATAAGCTTTACAACCAAGCCATCGGGGTCACAATGCCCACGTCTTCGATTGGCCGTACGTCTCCGGGGCACCCAATCGTTGCATACTTTGAGTACATCATTCCCATGGTTGGCGGCGCGTCTGTGTAGTTGTAACTTGCACACCCGAGCAACAAGAATTGGGCCAAGAGTAGGGCTGCGATTGTTTTTTTACGTTCATGGTCTTATCAAGTATTTGAAGTTGTTGTCTTGGTTACATATTGGTCAGAAAAACAACGGCAGAGCCCCACGTGCCCAGAATCACCGGCCAAACCGTGTTACGCCCTTTAAATCCCGTGAACATCCCGGTCTTCAACACTCCCCAAACGATCAAGAGGGAGCTAAACCAGATGGCCGCATCCTGGAACAATGGCACGTCAGCATTTCGATCCCCGGTTGGTTTCAAAGCAAAGGCCTGACACCAGCATCGACCGTCGGTAAGCGTTTCAGGTTTTCGAGGCCTTGTTCGACATCGCGCAGGTTGAGCACACCACCGGGACGAATCGGGAAAGCATTACTGATCATGGCCCTTGCATCGCTGTCGGCACTGATGCGCTGGGCTCGCACCCGACCGGGAATCAAGGTCAGGACCAAGGTGCCTTGACTCAGATCCTGGGTACGGGCCAGAACACGCGTGGTAACGAAACCTTGGGCAATGAGCGCATTCTGAACTCGGGCCATGACCACATTAAGCCCTTTGCCGCCCAGACATCGCCCGGTGGCGGGATCCCCTGCGACATCGGCAGCCGCCAAGGCCCAGGAAAACCGCGCCGTCTCATCCTCCAATTCGATACGCCGAATCTCGAATCACGGCGCCTCGGCAACCGGCAAGGCATCAACGGGCAAGGCATGCCCAGGAACCTGTACGACGGGGTCACGTTCAAGTTGCTCGCGCAGCTCGCGCTGCCTCTCGTTCTGGCGAATCAACTCCTGTGCTGCCCCCTGGCCGAGCGTTTGCCCCCAGACCCCACCCACCGCCAGGCACCAAAGCAGCACCGAAAAACACAGAACTGCCCACCAACCTTCAAAAGGGCTTATACGTCTTGTTTTTTCTGACCTATCACCTGACCCATCGACCAGATTCTGCGCATGATGGTTTTTTTTGTATTTTTCATGCACAGTAACAACTTTGGAATGGACGCCCATTTTTTCTTGCCACAAAAACAGCAACATCTATTCTTAAAGAAGAAATATTAATAAGTTCTTGACAACAAAACAACAAGACAACTAACAAACACAAATAATACTAATTAAATCAACACCAACCCTCATAACCAATCCTGCCCACGGCCGCCATCATGAGTTCAGTCATCCGCCTCAACGACCCGGAAGACAAATCCGCCAAAGCGCGGGCCTTCCGTAAACATTTCGCCGACAACCTTAATGCCGCCCTCGACCGCCGAGGCGCCATTCCTTCTGGCTATGGCCGCGTTATCGGCGTGGCCGAACTATTTGGTGTCAGCCAGAACACGGCCGCCAACTGGCTCAAAGGCGACGGCGTTCCGGAACTTGCCCGCCTGCCGGAAATCGCAAGCATCCTTGGAACTACCGTTGAACAGTTGGTCATGGGTGATCAGCATGCCGGAACGCACGTCATCGACGAGCGCTACGTGATGGTCGACATGCACGGTGACGACAGCACAGAAGGGCACGCTTGGTACACGCTCCCCGAATCGTTACGGAGCGTGGGACTGCCAACGTCGATCAAAATGCTGTCGGTAAGCGACGATGATATGGCGCCTTTCCTGCAGCGCGGCGACCTTGTGATCTACGATCCGCGCGTGCGCCGCATCCAGAGCAACGGCGTCTTTGTCCTCTGCGTCAATGAGCGCTGCCTCGTGCGCCGAGTACAACGCGGGATCAAGGGCAACCTTCGCCTAATTTGCGACAACCCGGCATTCGACGACGAAGTGATCGAAGAATCGGAATTTCGGGATGACTGTAAAGACGGTATCGCCGTCGTCGGCGCCGTCGTCGGCCGCATTCTGCTCGGCAGCCAATAAGCCACCCTGCTGAAAACCAAACGGGCGCACTGAGCGCCCGTTTTTATTGGATTACCACAAGACTCGTTACGCCCTGCGCCAGCTTGTCCCCTGCGCACTGTCTTCGAGGACGACGCCACCCGCCAACAGATCGGCACGGATTCGGTCCGCCAAGGCAAAATCGCGGGCTTTCTTGGCGGCAGCACGATCGGCAATCAAAGCCTCGATCGCCGCCGGTGTCAAACCAGCATCGCCTTCCTCTCCCGCTGGCGTCGCCTGCAGAAAGGCCTGCGGCTCGCGTTTAAGCAAACCAAGGAGGCCCGCCAAAGCGCGCAACTGGCCGGCAAGCGCCGAGGACTTGCTGCGATTGACTTCACTCGCAAGCTCAAAGAGCACAGCCAGGGCTTCCGGGGTATTGAAGTCATCATCCATCGCGGCGCGGAAACGCTGGGCATGCGCTTCATTCCAGTCGACGAGCACGTCCTCGGGGGCCACGGCTTTGAGCGCGGTGTAGAGACGCCCCAGTGACTGGCGCGCATCCTCCAGATGAGCATCCGAGTAATTGAGCGGACTGCGATAGTGCGCACGCAGGATGAAGAACCGCACCACCTCGGCATCGAACTTCTTGAGCACCTCGCGAACGGTAAAGAAATTCCCCAGCGACTTGGACATCTTTTCGTCGTCGACGCGCACAAACCCGTTGTGCATCCAGTAATTCACAAAAGTGCACTGGTGTGCGCCTTCGGACTGGGCAATTTCATTTTCATGATGCGGGAACTGGAGATCCTGGCCGCCGCCATGGATGTCGAACTGAACGCCGAGCAAATCGGAACTCATCGCCGAGCATTCAATATGCCATCCCGGGCGACCACGCCCCCAAGGGGACTCCCAGAAGGGCTCGCCTTCTTTGGCGTGCTTCCAGAGCACGAAATCGAGGGGATCATGCTTGGCCTGATCGACATCAACACGCTCTCCGGCCCGCAGGTCGTCGAGGGACTTTCCGGAGAGCTTGCCGTAACCGTTGAATTTTCTTACCGAGAAATTCACATCCCCATCGCTGGCCTGGTACGCCAAACCATTGGCCTCGAGCTTGCCGATCAGGTCAAGCATCTGCGGCACATAGGCGGTTGCGCGCGGCTCATGATCCGGCCGCTCGACCCCCAGCGCGTCGGCATCCTCGTTCATGAAGGCGATGAAGCGATCGGTCAGCTGGGCAATCGTCTCGTTGTTTTCAACGGCACGCTTGATGATCTTGTCGTCGATATCGGTGATGTTACGCACGTAGGTCACATCGTAGCCGCTGGCGCGCAGCCAGCGTTGCACGGCGTCAAACACCACCAGCACTCGGGCGTGCCCGACATGGCAGTAGTCATAAACCGTCATGCCGCAGACGTACATGCGCACCTGGCCCGGCTCAATGGGAACAAAGACTTGCTTTTCCCTGGAAAGGGAATTGTAGATTTTCAGCATGGCGATTTTTCTACAGGACGCCGCAGCAAAACACCGCGGGAATATCAGGAAACTTTGGATTCATGGCGCTTCTTGTTAGAATCCGCAGGTTAAGTCACCAACTTCCGCAAAGTATACCACAGCGATGCTCCGACTCTCCCAAAAGCCTTCATTGGCGCGCCTTTCGGCCTTAATTGCCGGCGTTGTGCTCAGCGCCTCGGTCTCTGTTGCCAACGCCCAGAGCCTGCCTGACATCCAGCGCCTGCTAAAACAGGGCCAACTGCCCCAGGCTCTTGAAAAATCAGACGCTTACATCGCCAGCAAGCCGAAAGATCCGCAAGGCCGCTTCATGCGCGGACTGGTCCTCACCGAAATGGGGCGTACGGCGGACGCGATCGCCGTGTTCACCAAGCTGACCGAGGATTTCCCTGAACTCCCCGAACCGTACAACAACCTCGCCGTACTGTACGCCCAGCAAAAACAGTATGACAAGGCGCGCACCGCGCTTGAAATGGCGATTCGGACCCACCCGAGCTACTCCATCGCCCACGAAAATCTTGGCGATGTCTACGCCAAGCTGGCCAGCCAAGCCTACGACAAAGCCCTGCAACTCGATTCCTCGAACAAATCGACGCAAACCAAGCTGTCCTTGATCAAGGAAATGATCACTACGTCCGGCAAACCCACCGGTAAGCCGACCGCGGCGCCCAGCAGCGAAGCACCGAAAGCCGCGCCGGTCAAAACCGCAGCGGTCGAGCCAACAAAACCGGCCGAACCCGTAGCGACCAAACCAGCCGAAAAACCCATTGATAAAGCGCCGGAGAAACCGGCAGAGAAAGCGGCGGAGAAACCAGTCGCCAAGGCACCAGAAAAAGCCCCCGAACCAGCTGCCAAGCCGATCGAAACCAAGCAAGCCGAGACGGCACAGGCTGACAAGTCCGCAGCACCCGGCGGTGAAGCCGATGTCACGCGCGCAGTGCAAGCCTGGGCTGGCGCCTGGTCACGCAAGGATGTCAAAGCCTACCTCGCCAGCTACGCCGCCGACTTTCAAACACCAAGCGGAATGACCCGCAAAGCCTGGGAAGCCGAACGCACGCAGCGTATCGACAAACCGGGCAAGTTGCAGGTCAGCGTGGAGGATGTCAAGGTGACAGTTGCTGGTGACAAGGCTACCGTCAAGTTCCGCCAGAACTACACCTCGTCCACGCTCAAATCCACGGCCAGCAAAACGCTGGTCATGGTCAAAAGTGGCAACCGCTGGCTGATCCAGCAGGAGCGCGTCAGCTGATGCAGCGAGTTGCTCTCACCCTGGCCGTGTGGGCAGCCTGCACGGCCGGTTCGTTTGCCATTGCCTCACCAACCGGCCCTGCCAAACCAAGCCCTGCGACGTATTCAGACTCGGGGCCCGAACCGCAGCTTGCGCGCATCCTCGCCGAGATCGAGCAGAACCGGCTTGATTCAGCACTGCAGCAAACCGAGTCTTTGCTCAAGCAGTACCCGAATTTCCGCCTGGCCCACCTCATCAAAGGGGATCTTCTGTTAGCCCGTGGCAAGCCGCTTGCCACGTTCGGTAACGCGCAAGATGCTCCGGAAGAGAAGCTCTCCGATCTGCGCGAAGAAGCGATCGCACGCCTCAAGGCCTATCGCAACAAACCAAGCGATACGGCTTATGTGCCGCGCTACCTGCTGCAGTTGCAGTCGGATCAAAAACACGCCATTGTCATCGACACGCAAAAAGCCCGCCTCTACCTCTACCAGAACGATAACGGCCGGCCACGTTTCGTCGCCGATTACTACATTTCCTACGGCAAGCTCGGCGCGGATAAAAAGCGCGAAGGTGACAAACGCACCCCGACCGGCGTCTACCACGTAACTTCTAGCCTATCGACCAAGAAACTCGGCGATTTCTACGGCAGCGGCGCTTTCCCGATCAACTACCCGAACGAGTGGGACAAACGCCAGGGGCGCAATGGCTACGGAATCTGGTTGCACGGCACGCCGTCTGACACCTATTCGCGCCCACCAAAGGCCTCGGATGGCTGCGTCGTCCTATCCAACACCGACCTCAACGCGCTGGCCAAAAACCTGCAGATCGGCCTGACTCCGGTGATCATCAGCAACTCGATCGAGTGGCTGTCGCATGATGACTGGCAGAAGGAACGCACCTCGCTCAACAAGAAAATCGACGAGTGGCGTGCCGACTGGGAAAGTCGCGACACCGCACGTTACCTGAAACACTACTCAGCAAAATTCCGGACCAAGGAACAAACGCTTGAGCAGTTCGCCAAACAGAAACACCAGGTCAACACAGGCAAGGAGTGGGTCAAGGTCAAGCTGTCGAATGTTTCGATGTTCCGCGACCCCAAGGACGAGCTCGTGGTCGTCACCTTCGAGCAGGATTACCAGAGCAATAACCTGAACAACCAGATGCGCAAGCGGCAATACTGGATCCGCGAGGACGGCACCTGGAAAATCGTCTTTGAAGGAGCCGCCTGATGCTCAAGATGCTGACCCGCTTTACTGCCCTTCTCCTCCTGGCCGCCGGACTCGCCTCCACGACGATTGCAGCGCCCCGGATCGAGTTGCAGACCTCGCTCGGCAAGATCGTCGTCGAACTCGACAGCGAGCGCGCCCCGAAAACCGTGCAGAATTTCCTGTCCTACGCCAAGGATGGTTTCTACGATGGCACGATCTTCCACCGCGTCATTCCCGGCTTCATGATCCAAGCGGGTGGTTTCGACAAGGGCATGGTCGAGAAATCCACGCGCGGCCCGATTGAAAACGAAGCCAAGAACGGCCTCAAGAACCAGCGCGGCACCATCGCCATGGCCCGCCGCCCAGACCCGCATTCGGCATCGGCACAGTTTTTCATCAACCTCAAGGACAACACCGGTCTCGACTACCCCGGCCACGACGGATGGGGGTATGCCGTGTTCGGCAAAGTCATTCAAGGTATGGATACGGTCGACAAGATCGCCGGAGTGAAAACCGGGCCTCGCCCGCCACACCGTGACGTCCCGGTGGAACCGGTCGTCATCCTGTCCGTCAAAGTCACTTCCGACAAATAAGCAAGGAACACACATGATCAAGCTGCACACCAACTTCGGCGTCATCGCTCTCGAACTCGACGCTGACAAGGCCCCCGAGACCGTCAAGAATTTCGTCGCCTACGTCGAGGCCGGCCACTTTAACAACACAATCTTTCACCGCGTGATCGATGGCTTCATGATCCAGGGCGGCGGATTCGAACCGGGCATGAAACAAAAACCGACCCGCGACCAGATCAAGAACGAGGCCGACAACGGCCTAAAGAACGACAAATACACGATCGCCATGGCGCGCACCAGCGATCCGCACTCGGCCTCCGCTCAGTTTTTCATTAACGTGGCCGACAACGACTTCCTCAACTTCAAGTCGCCGAACGGGAGCGGCTGGGGCTACTGCGTGTTCGGCAAGGTTGTCGAGGGAACGGACGTCGTCGACGCCATCAAAGGTGTCAAAACGGGCAACGCCGGTTTCCACCAGGACGTGCCGAAAGAAGATGTTCTCATCGAACGCGCCGAAATCTGCTGATTAACCCGCACCTCAAGCGTCCGGAACGATCTTGATCCATTTCATTTCGGACTTGCACCTTGCGCCGCAATCGCCTGCGACGGCGCAATGCTTCCTCGCTTATCTGGCCGGCCCGGCACGCGCCGCCGGCCAGCTCTGTATTCTCGGCGATCTTTTCGAGGCATGGCCGGGAGACGACTGCCTTGACGACGCAAGCGACGACTTCAACCTTCGCATGACTGAGGCCTTACGCGCGTACGTCGACGCCGGCCACGAAGTGCTGATCCAGCATGGCAACCGCGATTTCCTGCTAGGTGAGCGCTTTGCCGAACAAAGCGGAACGAGACTGATCGGTGACCCGCACGTCCTTTCGCTGCCAACCTGGCAGTTCGTCCTCGCGCACGGCGACGCTCTGTGCACGGACGACACTCAATACCAACGTTTCCGTACCCAGGTGCGAGATCCACTCTGGCGTAACGCTTTTCTGGCAAAACCACTCGTCGAACGCAAGGCGATTGCTGCTGCGCTTCGCCAACAGAGCGAAGTCTCCAAACGAGAGAAGGCACAGAGCGCCCCCTATCTCATGGACCTCAACGCAGGCGACACGGATGATTTCCTGCGCCAGCACGGATATGCCACCTTTATACATGGCCATACGCACCGCCCGGCGTGCCACCACCACCTGGTTGACGGCATCACCGTCGAACGCTGGGTGCTCGCCGACTGGCACGACGGAGCGGGCGAATACCTCGCCTGGGACAACGAATCACTACAACGCCACCCTCTCCCTGCCCTGACCTGATACGCCGCCCGCCGAACGACGACGGTGCTAGAATCGCTAACCCCTTGCCGCAGACCTTCTCGCAGACCTTTTGGCCGATTTTTTCGCCCGACCGCAGATCTTCTTAAGATGAATAGTCCGTCCAACGTCACCGCTGACCACCAGCTTGAAACCGAAATCGAACGCAATGTCACACGTGCCCTGGTCGAAGACGTCGGCCCAGGCGACCTGACCGCACAACTCGTCCCGGCAGGAAATATGGTCAGGGCCACGGTCATCTCGCGGGAAGATGCGGTGCTCTGCGGTTGCAACTGGTTTACACGTACGTTTGCCGCCCTCGACCCAGCCATTCACGTGGACTGGCGCGCAGGCGACGGACAACGCATCACGCCAGGTCAAGTATTGTGCACTCTGGAAGGCCCTGCTCGCCCGGTACTGACCGGAGAACGAACCGCCCTCAATTTCCTGCAACTGCTCTCGGGGATCGCAACCAAAGCCAGTGTTTTCCAGGCAGCCATCGCCGGAACCGGCTGTCGCATCGTCGACACCCGCAAAACGCTGCCCGGCCTGCGCCTTGCGCAAAAATACGCGGTCGCCTGTGGTGGCGGCGACAACCACCGTTTTGGTCTTTATGACGCAATCCTGATCAAGGAGAACCACATCCTTGCCGCAGGCAGTATTGCCCGCGCGCTCGAAGAGGCACGCCGGGTAGCCGCCAGCAGCCAGGGGCGCTGCACCTTCATCGAAATTGAAGTCGAAACGCTGCAAGAGCTGCAGCAGGCGCTCGATGCCGGGGCGCTGATGATCCTCCTTGACAACATGTCGCTCGATGAACTGCGCGCAGCCGTAGCGCTCACCGCAGGGCGCGCGGTTCTTGAAGCCTCGGGCAATGTCAGCCTGGAGACCGTACGCAAAATCGCGGAAACTGGGGTGGATCGCATTTCCATCGGCACACTGACCAAGGATGTCCGGGCACTCGACCTCTCGATGCGGCTGGATGCTTAAGCCCCACGGATAAAATGCGCGTCGCCATTCAACGATGACGTTATAATCAAATCAAGGAGCGTCCGCCCTTACGCCGCGCGGACGCACAACTCGGAGAAAGGGGCTTTCCATGCTGTTCGCGTTGTTTTACGTGGTTGCCATCACCATCCTGGTTCTGCATTTCACCGGTTTTCTGGCCCGCCATAATCTCGAATGGCTGGTTCTGCTCCTCGCCGCCTCGGTTTTCCCTGCGGTCATCTACCTGTAAACGCCAACCTGCATGATACCGGGCACTTGCTCGTGCCCGGCGCTAGACGCTCTCG
>CAZHFS010000037.1:0-14393 GCA_964531885.1 uncultured Propionivibrio sp. | reverse complement strand
ATGCCCCGATTTTCTGGGGCATGTTCGGTGCCGGTGGCATGCTGGCCGCCCTCTTTGGCCCGATGCTGGTGTTCATCACCGGCCTTGCCGTGCCACTGGGCCTGCTGCTCCCGAGTGGCGCAATGAGCTACCAGAAGATGTTGGGTTTTGCCCAGAACTTTATCGGCAAGGGCTTCATCCTGGCGGTGATCTCATTGTTCCTCTGGCACGCTGCGCACCGCATTTTCCACTCGCTGCATGAAATCGGCATCCACGGTGGGCTTGTCGCCAAGCTGCTCACCTACGGTGTGGCTTTCGCTGCCACGGTGATTTCGGCCGTCCTGCTGCTCGGCCTGGGCTTCTAAAGAAGCACAGAGAACGGCTCAACTTTTTTTGGGAGGCATTATGCCAGTCCGTATCGAAAGCGATTTTCTGGGTAACCGGGAAATCCCAAATGACGTCTACTACGGCGTGCAAACCTTGCGCGGGATCGAGAATTTCAAGATCACCGGCCTGCCGGTCTCCCTGGAGCCGTTCTTCGTTCAGGCCTTCGGTTATGTGAAGAAGGCCGCCGCACTGGCCAACCGCGACCTTGGGGTTCTTGACCCCAAGGTCGCCGATGCCATCGCCAACGCCTGTGATCGCATCATCGCCGGTGAATTTCTCGATCAGTTCCCGTCCGACATGATTCAGGGTGGCGCGGGGACGACGACCAACATGAATGCCAACGAGGTGATCGCGAACATCGCGCTCGAAGCCTTGGGGCACAAGAAGGGCGAATACCAGTACGTGAGTCCGAACGATCACGTCAATTGCTCGCAATCGACCAACGACGCCTATCCGACGGCCTTCCGCATTGCGTTGATCAAGCGCCTGGAAAGCTACAGCAAAGCGTTGGCTGCGCTGCGTGATGCATTCGCCGATAAGGGCGTGGAGTTTGGTGGCGTGCTGAAGATGGGGCGCACCCACCTGCAGGACGCTGTACCGATGTCGATGGGCGACGAGTTTCATGGTTTCGCCACAACCATCGACGAAGAGCTTGCACGGATCGAGGATTCGAAGCACCTGCTGGCCGAAGTGAACATGGGGGCGACGGCGATCGGTACCTCGGTCAACGCCCCGCCCGGATACCCGGAACTGGTCGTCAAGTACCTGTGCGAGGTGACTAATCTCGAACTCGTTCTGGCCAGCGACCTCGTTGAAGCAACCTCGGATACCGGCGCGTATGTTCAGCTCTCTGGCGTGATCAAGCGCACGGCGGTCAAACTGTCGAAGATCTGTAATGACCTGCGCCTGTTGGCTTCCGGGCCGCGTACCGGCTTTAACGAGATCAACCTGCCGCAGCTTCAACCTGGCTCGTCGATCATGCCGGGCAAAGTCAATCCGGTGATTCCGGAAGTGGTTAACCAATCTGCCTTCTTCGTCATTGGCATGGACCTGACCGTCACCCTGGCTGCTTCGGCCGGTCAGCTTCAGCTTAACGTGATGGAGCCGGTGCTGGGCTATGCGCTCTTCTCGTCGATCAAGACGATGGAGAACGCGGTCATCGCCCTGCGCGAAAAGTGCGTGATCGGCATCACCGCCAACGCCGACCGGACGCGCGATATGGTCTTGGGCAGCCTGGGCATCGTTACCCAGCTCAACCCGATCCTTGGCTACAAAATGTGCTCCAAGATTGCCCGCGAAGGCTTCGAGCAGAATAAGTCCATTCACCAGATCGTGGTGCTGGAACAGAAGCTGCTGACCCAGGAAAAATGGGACGAAGTGTTTACTCTCGAGAACCTGATCAACCCGACGTTCATTCGTTGAGTAAGCGACCGGCGAGCAGTCGCCCGGCCAGAAAAAACCGCGCTCCAGGCGCGGTTTTTTTCTAGGTCATCTGCGCAGGCCGAGAGGCCATCGAAGTAGTGCCGACAGACTACTGCGGACGCACGCCCCGCCGGGTCAGGTCGAGAAAGCGCTTTTTGTCCTCATCGTACTTGATCCGGATGATATCGAGTTCTTTGCGCTTGGCTTCGATGATCGATTCCTGAGCCTTGATTTCGGATTCGGTGTCGCGCAGTCCCTTCTGAATGTCGGCAGGAACCGTCTTCTTTTTGTAGAACTCGGCTTCGTTTTCGAATTTCTTGCGTTGGGCACGGATTTCCGCAATTTTCGTCTCGGCATCCTTGATCGACTTATTAACGTCTTCCTCGCTGCGGATACGCATGGCGTCGATATCGCGCTCGGAACCGTAGGTATTGAGCAGTGCCTGATCCTTGCGCTGTTGCTCGCGGCGCGCCGCTTCCTCAATGCGCTTCTTTTCTTCCTCGGCAGCGCGCTGGGCGCGTTGCTCGGGCGTTAATGGCGCCTCAACCTGGCGCACAGTGCGTGCGCCATCGCCGATTTCCCGGTAGCCTCGACCGTAGCAGGCCTGAGGCAGAATATCGCCGCACACCTGTTTGCCATTAGCATCCTGGCAGCAATACAAGGTGCCCGATGAGCCGGTTGTCGGCGGGGCCGCCGCGGCTGTCGCAATTGCGCCTAAAGCGCAAAGAACGGCAGCCAGCGCGCTAGCCGAGGCGCGGCAAAGGGCGTGTGCGGGCGGATCAAACCTGGCGTGCAACACCATACTCCTGGCGATAGCGGCCAACAGCGTCGGCATGCGCCTTGAAGTCAGGACGATCAGCCAGAAAGGTCATAAGATCGTCGAGCGTGGCGACGGCGACGACAGGCAGGCCATAGTCGCGGCCGACTTCCTGGACGGCAGAGAGTTCGCCCTGGCCCCGTTCCATGCGGTCAAGAGCAATCACCACGCCGCAAGGCGTAGCGCCGGATTGGCGGATAAGCTCGACCGATTCGCGTACGGAAGTGCCAGCGGAGATGACGTCATCAATGATCAGGACGCGCCCGGCGAGGGGGGAGCCGATGATCGTTCCACCTTCACCGTGGTCTTTTACCTCCTTGCGGTTGAAGGCAAAAGGCAGGTTATGGCCGGCGCGGGCGAGTGCCAGTGCCGTGATGGAAACGAGCGGGATTCCCTTGTAAGCGGGGCCGTAGAGCATGTCGATGCCGATGCCGCTGGAGAGAATGGCTTGGGCATAGAATTGCGACAGGCGATCAAGCGCTGCGCCATCGTTAAATAAGCCGGCATTGAAAAAATAGGGCGAGAGCCGACCCGCCTTGGTTTTGAATTCACCAAAGCGCAAAACGTTTTGCTGCAGGGCGAACGCAATGAAATCCTGACGAAAATCCATCCAATCCTCACGAATACAAATCGGGTATGCAGCAAATAATGTTACGCACCCCCAGGCAAAATCTCAATGTCAGGTCGCACGAATGCTGAATGAATTCAGAAGAAAGTGCGTATTACTTCTCAGCGTAGTCGATGATCAAGGGGGCATGGTCACTAAATTTGCTGGACTTGAACACATCGCCAGCGCGTGCTCGAGCGGCCATTCCCGGCGTGGCGATCTGGTAGTCGATGCGCCAGCCGACGTTCTTGGCGTAGGCCTGGCCGCGATTGCTCCACCAGGTATAGGCCGTTTCGCCGGCGTCCGGGTAAAGCTGCCGGTAGACGTCGACCCAACCCTGTTTGTCGAAAATGCGGGACAGCCAGGCACGCTCCTCGGGGAGAAAACCGGAATTCTTGAGATTTCCTTTCCAGTTCTTCAGGTCGATCTCGCGGTGCGCGATGTTCCAGTCGCCACAGATGACGATGTCGCGCCCTTCTTTGATCAACCTGTCGAGAATAGGGAAGAATTCGTCGAGGAAAGCAAATTTGGCGATTTGTCGTTCCGGTGACGAGGAGCCGGAAGGAACATAGACTGAAATAACCGTGAGCGCACCGAAATCGGCGCGCAGGAAGCGGCCCTCGGCGTCGAATTCGGGGTGACCAATGCCTTCGACGATGCGGTCAGGCGGCTGGCGGCAATAAATTCCGACCCCTGAATAGCCCTTTTTCTCGGCGTAGTGGAAAAAGCCCTGATAACCAGCTGGCTTGAGGAGGGCTGCGCTCATATCGGCGGCTTGTGCCTTGAGTTCCTGAACACAGACGATATCCGGCATGTCTTGTTCGAGCCAGGAAAAAAAACCTTTGGTGTGAGCGGAGCGGATGCCGTTGAGATTGGCGGAGACGATGCGCAGCATGCGAAGTCCGGAACGAGAATTGAGCGTTTGAGGTTAGCACAGAGCGCCCCCGCAACGCGCTGAAAAAAACGGGGGACAGAGGCAAAAAAAAGCAGGGCTTACGCCCTGCGAGGGAAAACGGCACGCCGGTTTGCGGCAGCGTGCCGGATGGCTCCTTTAATTGCGCTTGGCGAGAAGATCCCCGACCAGGCGTGCGATCATGGCCAGCGATACGGCCCCGGCATCCGGGTAGCCGAGGCTGCGCTGGGTATGGGAGCGAGCACGGCCAAGCTTGGGTGTGAGCTGGGCCGTCGCTTCGGCGGCAACCGTCGCGGCCTGGGCGGCCGTTTGCCATGCCGCGGTGAGTGTTTTGCCGGCCGACACCTCGTCGCGCAGGGTGCGAGCAAACGGGTCGAGTGCATCAACCAGGGTTTTGTCGCCCGGTTGAGCGCGGCCAAGACGAACGATGGCTTCGAGAGCAGCAATCGCGCCCTCGGCAACGGTGGTCGGGGTGATCGCAGCTTGGTCAGCCAGGCAGCCGCTCCAGGTACGCAGGGCGAGCCCCCACAGGGCGCCAGAGGTGCCGCCGGCGCGGTCGCCCCAGGCATCGCCCGCCACGGCCAGAACGCTGGCTGCGCCCGCACCGCTGGCAACGGCACGCGCTGCCGCCTCGGCGGCAGCCGCCGAGCCTCGGGTCATGCCCATGCCGTGGTCGCCGTCGCCGGCGCGGGCATCGATGCGCCCGAGCTCATCTTCAGCGGCCCGCAGGGTTGTCGCTATCTGCGCCAGGATGTCGGCGATGCAACGGCCATTGTGCTGCGAGTCTACAGATGCGGCCGGGAAGATTGTTTTTTCGGGTATTTCTTCGCTCAGTGCCGGCGCCGGAGTGGTCGGGATGACGGTGCCTCGATGCACGACCGGCGAGTCGCACGGTGCATTCCAGTAAGTTTCGAGTTCGTCGTCGAGCCAGGTCAGGGTGAGCGAACAGCCGGCCATGTCGAGGCTGGTCACGTATTCGCCAAGCTCGGGTTGAACGGCGGTCAAACCTGCCGCTTTCAGGCGCGCTTCGATGCCCGTCCACAGCACGAAAAGCTCTTCGTACTTGCTGGCGCCGAGGCCGTTGAGCAGCACCGCCACACGACCGCTGCAGTCGGCAGGGCGTTCGCTGAGCAGGCGGTCGACCAAGAGCGCGGCCAGTTCGTCGGCTGGGACGATGTCGGTCTCATCGATGCCGGGTTCGCCGTGGATGCCGAGGCCGATACCCATGCGGCCCTTGGGAACGGTAAACAAAGGTTCGGTGGCTCCGGGCAGGGTGCAACCACTGAAGGCGACGCCGAACGAGACGGTTCGGGCATTGGCCTTGCGCGCGATGCGTTCGACTTCGTCCAGATTCAGGCCCGCTTCGGCGGCAGCGCCGACGATCTTGAACACGTTGAAGTCGCCAGCCACGCCGCGCCGCTTAGCAGGCTGGTCGGCGGGGGCGCTGGCCACGTCATCGGTGATGTGCACGATGCGCACGTCAATGCCTTCGGAATTGAGGCGTTCGCCGGCCAGGCCGAAATTCATCACGTCGCCGGCGTAGTTGCCAAAGCCGAGCAAGATGCCGCCGCCGCGATTGGCCATGCGACAGACGTGCGCCACCCCGTGCGCCGAGGGCGAGGCAAAGACGTCGCCTGCGACGGCGGCATCGGCAAAACCGGGGCCGACGAAACCGGCGAAAGCGGGGTAGTGGCCCGAGCCCCCCCCCACGACGACGGCGACCTTGCCCTCGGGTGTGGCCGTTGAGCGTACGACGCCGCTGCGAACCTGGCGAACGTAACGGGAATAGATCGAACTGAAACCGGCGAGGGCGGTGGTGGCGAATTCTTCTGGCTGGTTTTGAATGCAAGTCATGATGGAATCCTCAGTTAGCGGGGCAGGATGCTTCTCAGGTAGTCACGATTCTGGGCGCAGACGGAAAGGCCGTCGCCGCCATAGTGTTCGCAGAGGAAGGCGCTCTTGAAACCGAGTTCAATGGCCTTGCGCACCGCGTAGCGGTAGTTGATGAGGCCGGCAGACAGTGCCACGGGGTAAGTCATGTAAGCACCGCGCGCGGTATCCTCAATGCGGATGTAATTCTTGACGTGCCAGTATTTGGCGTAGGGAATCGTTTTGTCGACCATGGCCATCCAGTGCTCGACCGGGCGGTGCAGACGGATCAGGTTGCCGAGGTCGGCATTGAGGCCGACGTTGGGCAGATCGACTTCGGTGACAAAACGCACGGCGTCGTCGGCCGTGCCGATATAGGTGTCCTCGTACATCTCAAGGGCGACTTCCACCCCCACTTCGGCAGCATGTTTGCCGAGTTCGCGCGTACGCTCGATGGCCAGTCGATACACTTCCGGGTCATCCGGATTGCGGTTGCCATCCACCGTCCAGAACCACAGCGCGGCTTTCTGGGCTTCGGTGAGCGGTCCGAACAAGCCGAAAGAAACGGATTGGGCACCGATTTCGGCGGCAGCGTCGATCACCCGGTGACCGTAAGCCAGGTACTCTTCGCCGCGTACCGGGTCGATGAGGCTGCGTCTTGAGGTTGAAATGGCTGGAATGCTCAGGCCGAGCGAGTGCACGAGTTGGATGAATTCGCTGCGGCGGCTGGCTGGGAGGTCGGCGATGCGCAGCCAGCAATCGGTTGGGTCGAGTTCGGTAAAACCGGCATGCACCACATCACTGAGCGTCGCGGCCCATCCATCGACGGATTGATCCTGCACCGAGCTACCATCGGGCAGGGTGTTCGAGTATTGGATCATGGCCGCAGCGATTGGCCAGGTTTCGTTGGTCCAGGCGGTGTGGTGCATGGGGGTTATCCTTGCTCGGTCGGTTTGGTTAAGCTTTGGCCTTGCGCAAAGAAGCGCCGTGAACCAGTTTGACGATGCGCGAGAAACCTTCCGGCGTCCAGGCGGCGCGGCCGACGAAAAGGCCGTCGACGTCGCTGATGGCGAGCAAGGCTTCGCCGTTGTCCGGGGTGACGGCGCCACCGTAGATGATCCGCGTGCGGTCAGCGACCTCTTTGCCACAACGATGGCGGACGATGTCGCGCAAGGCATGGTGACGGGCTGCGACGTAGTCAGGCGGCGCAGCCTCGCTGGTGCCGATGGCCCAGCGCGGTTCGTAGGCCAGAACGACTTCCGGCACGCGCTCGTCGGGAACGTCGGCGATCGAGGTGAGCAATTGCTCGGCGAGGACGGCATCGCTGCGCCCTTGCAGCTTGTCGAGCGCCGTTTCGCCCAGGCAGACGATGGGTGCCAGGCCGGCCTGCATGGCGCGGGTCACCTTGCGGCGTACCTGTGGGTAACTTTCGCCGAAGTGCTGCAGGCGCTCCGAATGGGCGAGTTCGACGTAGCGACAGCCCGCTTCGACCAGCATTTCGGCGGCAATTTCGCCCGTCCAGGCGCCATTTTCGGCCCAGTGCATGTTCTGGCCGCCGATGGCCACCGGCGAGTCTGCGAAGGCCGCGTGCGCAGCCGTCAGCGTGGTGAATGGAGGCAGGACAAAGAGGTCGATCTGAGTCAGATCAAGGGGGGCGAGGAGTGTCTTGAGCGTATCGGCGTACGTCTTCGCGGCTGCGGCGCCGATATTCATTTTCCAGCCGGTGCCGGCAATCAGTCTGCGCATTTTTCTGTTCTGAAATCGTGTTGTGAGATGGCTGTGGCCGCACGGCGGCCGCAGGGACGGAGCTTAGGCGTGGTACTTGGCATCGAGTCGCTCGATGGCGCAGACGTTGCCGACCGAACTGCCTGCCGGGTCGAACTCCGCGGCGAGCCAGGTATCGACGATCGCTTTGGCCAGTTCGTTGCCTACTACCCGGGCGCCGAGGGTAATGATGTGGGCATTGTTGCTCTTGGCTGCTCGCTCTGCCGAGTAGGTGTCGTGGGTTTGCGCGGCGCGAATGCCAGGCACTTTGTTAGCCGACATGGCCACGCCGATGCCGGTGCCGCAGATCAGGATGCCACGGGCGAATTCACCGGCACGGACGCTCAGAGCCACGCGTTCAGCGAGGTCGGCATAGAACTCGGCCTGGCCTGTGGGCGCTTGGCTGAGGTCGGTGATTTCGATGTCCGAACGGGCCTTGAGGTAAGGCAGGAGAACGTTGACCAGAGGCAGACCGGCGCTATCGCCGGCAATCGCGATTTTCATGGGGCGGACCTTTTTTTGTCAGGGTTGTTCATTTGTGCGGGAAAGTGTAATACATTTGTTTTTAGCAAACAACATTTGTTCCGGCGCTGCCTGTGCGGTGGTGCTAAGGCGCTTTTTCCGTGTTGAAACAGGGGGGGGCGGTCATGCGCGGGGTTGGGAGTACAATGCCGACCGCCAGGCAGAACAAGGTGTGCGGCCAAGAGCAACAAGGATCGGGGGATGCATGGGCGTAAATGAAGGAAGCGAAAGTGCCGTCGACGAGAGCGGCAGTCTGGCGAGCGAGCATCTGCGGGCGCGCATTGCCTGGTATTACTATGTGGCCGGGCAGACCCAACAGGAAATTTCCGAACGTCTCGGCATCGGGCGGGTGCGAGTCAATCGGATCGTTGGCCAATTGCGGGCCGACGGTTCGGTGGTGGTCGACATCCGTTTGCCGCTGGTTTCCTGTGTCGAACTGGAAGAGCAATTACGCGCGCGTTTTGGCCTGAAGGCGGTCGCGGTTGTTCCGGCGGCAGACGACGACGAGCAGCAAAGACGGATGCTGGGTGACGCGGCCGGCACGCTCCTCGACGAACTGATTGCGGATGCCAAGTGTGTGACCATTGGCTGGGGGCGCACCTTGAGCGCTAGCATCAAGCGCATGCGCGGACGGCGGATGCCAAACTGTGCGGTGGTTTCGCTGATGGGAGGGCTGACGCGCGGTTCGGAAACCAACACTTTCGAGGTGTCGACCGAACTGGCCAAGACCCTCGATGCCGAGTGCTACTACCTGACCGCCCCGGTGTACAGCCCGAGCCCGCAAAGCCGGGACATCCTCCTGACCCATTCGGGGGTGAACGAAGTCATGGCGCGGGCCCGTGCTGCTGATCTGGCCATCGTCTCCTGCGGCGACTTGACGCCAAGGACGCGCCTGACGTCGATCCGCAATGTCCAGCAGCGCCTTGCCGAATTGAGCGAATGCGGGGCCATCGGCGAAATTCTGGGCACCTTCATCGATGCCGCCGGGCAGCCCGTCTCTCACGATCTCAATCGCAGCGTGATTGCCCTGCCGCCTGCCGATCTGCGCATGATTCCAAACGCCTTGCTGATCTCGGGCGGCATGCATAAAGCCAGGATCATTTCAGCCGTGCTGACGGCGCGGTATGTGAACTGTCTCGTCACTGACGAGAACGTGGCGCGGGCGATTCTCGCCGGTCAAGGCGGCTGAAACTGGGGCAGAAACGGGCCAAAAGGCCCGTCTAGAACGCGTCGCGGACCCGCTCCCAGGTTTGCTGCAGGTGGTGGGTCATGGCCTTGGCGAGGCGCTTGCCGTCCCGCGCCTCAAGCGCGGCGATGATTTCCTCGTGGTCAGCGACGGCTTCCTTCCAGCTGGCTTCTTTCTTGTCACCAAGGTAACGGACGCGGCGCATGCGCGACTGCACCATCTCATGCACCATGGACAGCGACTCGTTGCCGGTCAGGGTGATGAGCTGGGTATGGATTTGCTGATTGCGCTTGAAGTACTCCAGGCGGTTGCCAGCGTGGTAGAAGGTGAGCATCTCGTCGTGCAAGGCGCGCACGCCGGCTATGTCGTGGTCGCTGGCCTGCTGGCAGGCCAGCGGGCCAGCCATTTCTTCGAGTGAAATGAGCACAGCCAGCATGTCCTGCACGTCCTTGGCGGTGAGTTCGCGAACCAGGGCGCCCCGGCTCGGCACCAGTTCGACTAGCCCTTCGCTGGCCAGGACCTTGAGCGCCTCGCGTAGCGGGGTGCGCGAAACCCCGAGCTGTTGGCCGAGCTGGCCTTCGTGAATCCGCGTACCGGCGGGAAGCAATCCTTCAATGATCATGTCGCGTACACGTGTGACAACGACATGGTGCAGGCTTGGGCGCTCAATGGGAGCGACGCCGTTCGCCGCCTCCGGTGTTTCGGCAGCGATGGCCGCCGATTGAATGTCGAGACTCATGGCCTCTCTCCTCAAAAGGGTTCTCTGGCCGAGATTCTGGCGCGCTGCAGCGCAAGACGCAAAGAAAAAATGGGGTGAAGGCTTTTCTCTTTCGATTTGGTGTTGTATTCTGAATTCAGGATGCAACATTTTTATTGACAAAAGATCAACTGTGCCTGCACCATGGGCAGAGTAGTCATGAGGAGGCCGACTTGAATTCAGCAGCTGGCGCAAATGGCGCAAACCTTCCGATTATTGCCCTGGCGATGGGTGATCCTGCCGGCATCAGTCCTGAATTGACGGCCAAGCTGCTGGCGCTCGATGAGATTCGCGCTGCGGCGCACCTTGTGGTGTTTGGCGACATCCGGGTTCTGGAAGCCGGCGCACGTGTGGCGGGAATTCGCCCCGAGCTGCAAGTGGTTCAACCCGGCACGCCGATTCGTCCGGGGCCCAAGCCGATTTTCGTCGATCTGGGGCACCTCGATCCCTCGGACGTGCAGCTTGGTCAGGCAACGCCGGTGGGTGGTGCGTTTGCGCTGGAGAACTTCCGCCAGGCGCTGCTTATGGCGCACCGCGGCGAGGCCGACGCGGTGTGCTTCACCCCGTTCAACAAGCAGGCCATGCGCTATGTCTATCCGGCCTACGACGACGAAATTCGCTTCATCGCCGAAGTCATCGGCTTTAAGGGGGCGGCGCGTGAATTCAACATCCTGGAAGGCTTGTGGAATTGCCGCGTTACCTCGCACATTCCCATTGCCGAGGTGGCCTCGGCGATTACCGTCGAAGGCATCCTGACCGAACTCGAGCTCGCCGACCGTTGCCTGCGTGAAGCCGGTTTCGACAACCCGCGCATCGCCGTGGCTGGGCTCAATCCGCATGGCGGTGATGGCGGCAACTTCGGCCGTGATGAGATCACCACCATCGAACCTGCGGTCAAGGCGGCACAGGCACGTGGCTTCAACGCCCTGGGGCCGTACCCGGCGGATACCGTTTTCGTACGCGCCCGGCGCGGGGATTTCGATGCCGTCCTGACCATGTACCACGACCAGGGCCAGATCGCCATGAAGCTGATGGGTTTCGATCGCGGCGTCACCCTGCTCGGTGGCTTCCCCTTCCCGATCTGCACCCCGGCGCACGGCACCGCCTACGACATCGTCGGGCGTGGGGTGGCCAACCTCGGCGCCAGCCGGGCAGCCCTGCTGCTTGCCGCGCAGATGGTGGCCAAGCAGAAGATCCCTGCCTGAGCAGTGCGCAAGGCGGGCCAGGAATTCGGAACATACAGACATAAATAAGAATTAGGCTCTTTTCCACCGTGCTTCAAAACGCCAAGGAGTTTTCGATGCCAAAGATCAAAAAGACCGTAGCCCTGCTCGCCGGCGCCCTGTTCGCCACGGCAGCCAGTGCCTGGACCCCGGACAAGCCCGTTGAATTCGTCGTTACCGCCGGGGCCGGCGGCGGAACCGACACCTTTGCCCGCACGATCCAGTCCATCATCGTCAAATACAAGCTGATGGGCACCCCGATCGTCGTGGTCAACAAGGGTGGCGGCAGCGGCAGCGAAGGCTTCGTCTATGGTTCCAGCAACCAGGGCGATCCCTACCGCGTGACCTTCGGTACCAATAACCAGTACCTGCTGCCGCTGGTCGTCAAGGCCGGGTTTACGGCCGAGAGCTTTACCCCGGTGGCGGCGATGGCCAAGGATGAATTCCTGATCTGGGTGAATAATGACTCCCCGATCAAGACGGCCAAGGAGTATATCGAGGCGGCCAAGAAGGGCGATGGCCTGAAGATGGGCGGCTCGCAGTCGAAAGACGTCGACCAGACGCTGACCAGCATGATCAGCGCCGCGACCGGCGCTAAGTTCACCTACATCCCGTTCAAGAGCGGCAGCGAGGCCGGCGTGCAGCTGGCCGGCAAGCACATCGACTCGAACGTGAACAACCCGAGCGAAAACATCGGCCAGTGGAAGGCCGGCATGGTGCGCCCGTTGTGCATCTTCAGCACCCAGCGCATGGCGGCTGGCCCGAAAATCACCAAGGACATGAGCTGGGCCGACATCCCGACCTGCAAGGAATCGGGCCTGCCGATCGATACCTACCAGATGCCGCGCAGCATCTGGTTGCCGGGTGGCGTTTCGGCCGATGCGGTCAAGTTCTACACCCAGTTGCTCGACAAGGTCCGTCAGACCCAGGAATGGAAGGACTACATCGAGCGGACCTCGCAGACCGATGCCTTCCTGACCGGCGATGCCTGGCGTGCGTATGTTAAGAACGACGCCGAGCGTGCTGCGGAAGTGTTCAAGCGCGAAGGCTGGCAGGCCCAATAAGCCGTCGCGGCCTGAAAGCCGTCAGCAGCAAGTCCGTGGTGGCGGGCAACCGCCACCACGCCTCGTGTGTAGCAAGTGGAGTTGTGTGCATGCGTAGTCCGTCTGAACCCCTGGTGACCCGCCTGACGATGGAGATCGCGGTCGCCCTGTTTACTGCGACCATCGGCGCCATTGCCGTGTTCGGCTCTGTCGGCGACGGCATCGGCTGGGATGTGGCCGGGCCGCAAGCTGGTTATTTCCCGTTTTACATCGGGCTGATCGTCATTGCCGCCAGCCTGGGCGCCTTGATCCAGGCGGTCATCAAGCACCGCGACCGCAAGGACATCTTCCTGACCCGCGAGCAAGGGGGGCGCATCCTCGCCTTTGGCGGGCCGATGATCGCCTTCGTGATCCTGGCCAACCTGCTTGGCCTGTACGTCGCTCTTTTCCTTTACCTGTTCGGCGCCATGGTTTTCCAGGGTGGCTATCGGCCGCTCAAGGCTGGTTTGGTCGGGATTGTCTCGGTGCTGCTGTTTTACGCCGTGTTCGAACTCTGGTTCCAGGTGCCGCTACTCAAGGGGCCGCTCGAAGCCCTGCTCAAACTGCATTGAAATCATAACGAGCGTGCCGGCCATGCAGCCGGCCCCGTTGGTCATCATCTGTAAGAGAGGTCGTTTTGGATAATTTCGCCAATCTGATGCATGGCTTCGAGATCGCCTTCTCGGCCTACCACATCGTTCTGATGGCGGCCGGGGTGCTGCTCGGGATTCTGGTCGGTGTGCTGCCCGGGCTCGGGGCGCCGAACGGCGTGTCGCTGCTCCTGCCGCTCACTTTCACCATGGATCCGGTGTCAGCGATCATCCTGCTTACCAGCATGTACTGGGGCGCGCTGTTCGGCGGGTCGACCACCTCGATCCTGTTTAACATCCCCGGCGAGCCCTCGTCGGTGGCCACCACCTTTGACGGCTATCCGATGGCCCAGCAGGGCCGGGCCACACAAGCGCTGACCATGGCCTTCACCTCGGCCGGGCTGGGGGCCTTGTTCGGCGTGCTGGTCATCACCCTGCTCTCGGGCTGGGTGACCAAGTTCGCGCTCAAGTTCAGCTCGCCGGAATACTTCGCCGTCTATCTGCTCACTTTCTGCAGCTTCATCGGCATGGGCAATGCCTCGCCGTTCAAGACCATCGTCTCGATGATGCTCGGCTTCGCACTGGCGAGTGTGGGCATGGACACCATCTCGGGCAGCATGCGTCTGACCTTCGGGTTCCCTGAACTCGTCAAGGGCATCAGCTTCCTGGTCGCTGTCATCGGCCTCTTCGGCATTGGCGAATTGCTGCAGACCATGGAGGAAGGACTGCGCTTCGACGGTATCAAGGCCAGGATCAATCCCCGCGACGTGTGGCGAGCACTGATTTCCCTGCCCAAATACTGGCTGACCCTACTGCGCAGCGCGCTGGTCGGCTGCTGGATGGGCATCACCCCCGGCGGTCCCACCGCTGCCTCGTTCATGAGCTACGGCCTCGCCAAGCGCTTTTCGCGCAACAAGGATGCCTACGGCAAGGGCGAGCCGGCCGGCGTCATCGCCCCGGAAACTGCCGACCACTCGGCCGGCACCTGCGCCATCCTGCCCATGCTCGCGCTCGGTATTCCCGGTTCGGCCACGGCGGCGGTGATGATGGGCGGCTTGATGATCTGGGGCCTCACCCCCGGGCCGATGTTGTTCATCGAGCGCCCCGACTTCGTGTGGGGGACGATTGCCAGCATGTACCTCGGCAACGTCATGGCCGTGATCCTGGTGCTGGCCACCGTGCCGCTCTTCGCCGCCATCCTGCGCATCCCCTTCTCGATTATCGGGCCGATGATCGTCGTCGTCTGCTTCATCGGCGCCTACACCATCAGCGGCG